>NZ_JAAHHE010000057.1:0-33013 GCF_010692525.1 Moorena sp. SIO3B2 | reverse complement strand
GTCTGGGCTAGACATACTGCCGCTTTTGTCGATGATTAACGTATAGTCACGGTCTTCCACGAGTGAACCTCCCACGAAAAAATTTCCTCCTTACCTTAACTGCCACGATTTCTTAATCTAGCTTATCCAATCTAGCGGTTTTCAATTGGGTGAGGTACACAATTTTGAGGTGCGACCCGTGGCGAATTTAATAATTAGATGCGGAAAGCGCACCTAAGATAAGATTTTAGGGAACAGCGGATCTGGGAATAGCGAACAGGGAATAAAGAAAAATACTGTGTACCTCATAAGTATAGAAAACACTATAGTCCCACAGCTGATCTGGATGTTTTAGCCCTAAGATTATTGGCAGTAGTTAATGATGCCAATATCTAATTATTATTAGATCTATCCTTCAATGGCAGCACCCTAGGCTTGATAACCATGAGACCTTAAGGTTGATGTATTCCCTTGACTATTTTCTCTATATTACTATTATAAACTTAGATATTAAGAAATAGGGGGCGTGAGGGGGACGGAATTCCGCACCTTAACAGGGCAAACGCCTCTAAATTTTATTGACAAATTGGCTAGTTTGTGATAAATAAAACCCCAGGGCAAACTCATATTGTCAATAAACCCTGGCTTATTGTGCTTCCTTATGGTGCTTGTTGAGAATGAAATTGTCACCTATAGTGTTTGGTGGATTAAGTAAACACTATATATAGTAAGTACTCATAAAATTAGATGTGTTCGTTTACCCTGCACTAAATGCCGGTTAAGTTGAGCACAAAATATGAGATAGTGATTTCATGACTAATTTTTAGGAACGTCTTAAGTTGTCTGACAAATGACAAACAGCGTCTTGATGCAGTCGCTTATGGTTTTGGGTCTGTGTGCGGAACTTGTTTCGGGACCCAGCCCGTCCGTGGAAACCACGCCAGTTGCTCATGGGGGTTCCCACGGGGCAAACAGCGGTGCTCCCACGTGACCCACGCAGCAACCTTAACCATCAGCGACTGGATCAAGACAATGAAACGCTATCGAGCGGCTATGGACAATAACTATATGATAAAAATTTTATCATCTACCAGTAACTAACTAGAGAATTATCAGTCAATTTTTGTCGAAGGAAATAAGCAGAATAGTCCAGAATAGCCGTCCACATTGACGAGTTAAAATTTCTTTCGGGAACTAAGGGAGGAGGCTAGGAAAATTTTTATTCAGCTCCAATAGCTTGATTATGACTAGCTAAAATTCGAAAATCTAGCTAATATCTAGCTAATTTTTTTTGGTAAAAATTACTTAATTTAGATGCGTTTACCCTGGACTTAAAGGTGATGTCTGAACAAAACTATAGTAAAGGACAAAATCTGCCGATTCTAACAACCGATGAGCAGCATAAGTTACTGGTTGAATGGAATGATACCCAGACAGATTATCCAAAGGATCGGTGTATTCATCAATTGTTTGAAGAGCAAGTTGCCAAATCTCCTGATGCGATCGCACTCACCTTTGAACATCAGCAGTTAACCTATCGAGAATTAAATGCCCAAGCTAACCAATTAGCCCACCACTTCAAATCTCTGGGGGTTGGTCCAGAAGTGTTGGTGGGGATTTGTGTGGGACGATCGCCTGAAATAGTCATGGGACTTTTGGCCATTCTTAAAGCAGGGGGAGCTTATGTTCCTCTAGATCCCACCTATCCAACAGAGCGTCTGAGCTACATGATTAAAGATGCTCAGATCAAAGTCCTATTGACTCAACAGCAATTAATTGAAAGACTCGGGCAAACTCAGCAGCAAGAAGTAAGAGTGGTTTGTTTAGAGGCTGAAAGAGATGCCATTAATCGCCACAGTCAGGAGAATCTCCCCAACACCACCACCTCAGAGAATCTGGCTTACGTCATTTATACATCTGGATCCACAGGTCAACCAAAAGGGGTTGCCGTGCCTCACCGGGCAGTTAATCGCCTCGTGATTAACACAAACTATATTCAGTTAAGCCCAAGGGACCGAGTTGCCCAAGCCTCTAATATTTCCTTTGATGCAGCCACTTTTGAAATTTGGGGAGCTCTCCTTCAAGGGGCTCAACTGGTGGGACTTCCAAAGGATATTCTTCTTTCACCCCAAGACCTAGCAGCACAAATCCAGACACAAAACATTAGCGTATTATTCTTAACTACCGCCTTATTCAATCAAGTAGCTAGAACAGTTCCCCAGGTCTTCCAGAATCTGGAGACTCTTTTATTTGGTGGAGAATCCGTGGATCCTCAGTCAGTTAAAGAAGTCCTCAGAAACAATCCTCCCCAACGTTTAATCCACGTTTACGGGCCGACAGAAAATACGACTTTCTCGTCTTGGTATCTTGTCAAAGAAGTCCCAGAAGGAGCCACCAATCTTCCCATTGGAAGACCCATCTCCAACACACAGTTTTACGTGCTAGATCAGGCTCGTCAGTTGCTTCCTGTAGGAGTTCCTGGAGAACTATACCTAGGAGGAGAGGGTATAGCCAGAGGATATCTTAATCGTCAGGCGTTAACGGAAGCTAAGTTTATTCCTAATCCTTTCACCACAGCACTGGGAGAAGCTCCTCAGAAACGTGAACAACAACGCTTATACAAAACTGGAGATTTGGTTCGCTACTTGCCCGATGGCAACATCGAATTTTTGGGGCGAATTGATAATCAGGTCAAAATTCGCGGGTTTCGGATTGAATTGGGGGAAATTGAAGCACTTCTGACCCAACATCCCACTATAGGAGAAGCCGTCCTAGTCGTTCGTGAAGAGCTCCCTGGGGATAAGCGTTTAGTCGCCTATCTTGTTCCCAGTGATCAACGACCCGTCCTCAGTGAAATTCGGGAATGGATAAAGGAAAAATTACCAGACTACATGCTCCCCTCAGCCTTCGTAGTCTTGGAGAAATTACCCCTAACTCCTAACGGGAAAGTCGATCGCAAAGCCCTTCCTGCCCCTGCAAAAACTCGCCCAGATTTGGATGTCCCTTGGGTTGCCCCTCGTAACGGCGTGGAAGAAAAATTAGTTTCCATTTGGTCTGAGATATTAGGGTTTGAGGAGATCGGGATCCATGACAACTTATTTGATTTAGGAGGACATTCTCTAATCGCCACCCAGATTATCACCCGAATCTGGGATATTTTCCAGGTGAAGTTACTGCTTCATAACCTTTTTGAAGCAACAACAATCGCTCAATTGAGCCAAATCATTCAACAAGCACAGACCTCACAAGAAGAGTCCCAACTGCTTGCGATTCAACCGATGGTAAGGGAAGGCAACTTGCCCGTCTCTTTTGCCCAAGAACGGGTTTACTTCATCGAACAATTAGCACCCAATCGAGCTTACCAATTTCAGTCTACCCTAAGATTTAAAGGCCAACTTGATGTGAGGGTTTTAGAAAAGACCCTCACGGAGATACTCAGACGCCATGAAATCTTCCGCACCACTCTGCCTGCTGTGGAGGGACGACCTTTTCAAGTGATTCACCCTGCTCCCTCCATCCAATTACCAGTCGTTGACCTGCAAGCAGTGCCAGAAAGCAATCAAGACTCAGAAATCCAAAGACATTTGGATGTCGAACTTCAAAAACCCTTCGACCTTACTCAACTGCCCCTCGTCCGGTGGACCTTCTTAAGGTTGAGTCCTCAAGACCATATTCTGCTTCACGTGGAACATCACATGGTTCATGATGGTTGGTCGTTTAATATCTTCCTTCGTGAATTGGTGGAACTATACAAAGCCTTCTCCACCGGTGATCTATCCCCCCTTCCCGAACCCACCCTCCAATTTGTGGACTTTGCTCACTGGCAGAGGGAGTGGGTCAAAGGAGAAGCCGCCCAACGACAACTGGCTTATTGGCAACAAACCCTATCAGGGAGTGCCCCCCTTCTGGAATTACCCTACGATCGACCCAGACCAGCAGAGCAGACTTATCAAGGAACGTCCATTAGAACTGAGTTACCTTTGCACCTGTGTCAAGACCTCAGACGTCTCGGTCGTCAAGAAGGTTCGACCTTATTTATGACCATGTTTGCAGCCTTCCTGACCCTATTGCACCGCTACACCGGAAGGGACGACCTCAACGTGGGTACGGCAGTGGCCAATCGACGCATCCCTGGCACGGAAGGGTTAATTGGCATGATTGTCAATAATTTGGTATTGCGCACTGATTTATCAGGAGACCCCAGTTTCAGAACGTTACTCCATCGGGTTCGTCAAGTGACCCTAGAAGGTTACGCTAATGAAGACCTGCCCTTCGACAAGGTGGTAGACGCTCTCAATCCAGTGCGAGATCTGAGTCATAATCCCTTATTCCAGGTCATGTTTAGCTTCCATGACTCTCCCTTATCAGACTTGAAACTGCCAGGGCTGGAGATGAGTTTGTATGAAGCACTAAGTAATCAGTCTGCCAAATTCGACCTTGATGTGGTGACGATTCCTAGGTCTGAACAACGAGTGGGACAAGGTTCCACAGCCGAGGGAGAAGAAGGAATTACCATGATCTGGGAATACAACAGCGACCTGTTTGATGGTACAACCATTGAACGGATGATGGGACATTACCAAATCTTGTTAGAAGGGATTGTGGCTAATCCGAGTCAGAAACTGTCTCAAGTGCCAATCTTGTCCCCAGACCAAGAACATCAGCTATTAGTGGACTGGAATCAAACCCAGGCTGACTATTCAATTAACGGATGTATTCACCACCTGTTTGAAGCTCAAGTCCAAAATAGCCCAGAAGCTGTTGCTGTCAGCTTTGCAGGGCAGCATTTAACCTATGGGGAATTAAATGCTAAAGCCAACCAACTGGCGCGACACCTGCAAACCTTGGGAGTTAAACCAGAAACTTTGGTGGGATTGTGTATCGATCGCTCCTTAGACTTAATTGTTGGATTGTTAGGCATTCTCAAAGCAGGGGCGGCTTATGTTCCCCTGGATCCAGCCTATCCATCAGAGCGCTTGAGTTATATGGTCAATGATGCACAGGTGTCAGTTTTAGTGACCAAAAAGCAGTGGTCAACCCTAAAATCAGAACATCCAATGGCAGTGGTTTGTCTTGATACTCAAGAGGATGTTATTAGCCAATACAGCACACAAAACCCAGAAAGTACAGTCACTCCAGAAGATTTAGCTTATGTGATGTATACCTCTGGCTCGACAGGACAACCTAAAGGGGTAATGATTGAACATCGATCGTTGGTGAATTTTACCAAAGCTGCGGTGATTACCTACAAAATCACCAAAAGCGATCGCATTCTCCAATTTGCATCAATTAGCTTCGACACCGCAGCCGAAGAAATTTATCCTTGTCTGACTCAGGGGGCAACCTTGATATTACGGACAGAAGAGATGATTCAATCCATCCCTGAGTTCGTGGATCAGTCCCAAAGATTACAGTTGACGGTGTGGAATTTTCCCACAGCCTACTGGCATTTACTATGTAGCGAACTAACCCAGGAGCGTCTGGTGTTGCCAGAATCATTACGGTTAGTCATTATCGGTGGAGAACGTGCCTTACCGGAAAAAGTCTCACTCTGGCTAGAGTTTGTTGGGGATTCTGTAACCCTTGTCAACAGTTATGGACCCACAGAAGGAACAGTGATCGCAACCGTTAGTCAGTTGGTCAACCAACCACAGCAAGGACAACCCATTGCCATTGGACGACCAATTCCCAATGCCAAGACTTACGTGCTGGATGAATCCTTGCAGCCCGTTCCTGTGGGTGTACCAGGAGAATTGCACATTGGCGGTGCAGGGGTGGCTAGAGGGTATCTCAATCGTCCAGACTTGACTCAAGAAAAATTCATTTCAGACCCTTTCAATCAAGACTCAAACAGTCGTCTGTATAAAACTGGGGATAAGGTGCGTTACCGAGCAGACGGAAACCTAGAGTTTCTGGGTCGCCTGGATAATCAAGTTAAAATTCGGGGCTTCCGAGTTGAATTGGGAGAAATTGAGGCGGTCCTCAACCAACACTCCCAAGTCTTTCAATCTGTGGTGGTTGCCCGGGAAGAAACCCCAGGGAATAAACGTTTGGTGGGTTATGTTGTCCCCCATGACAAGGGTCAGATTGAGATCAATGCAGTGACTCAGATGCTCAAAGAGACACTTCCCCCTTACATGGTTCCTTCTAGCCTGGTGATGTTAGATGCCTTGCCCCTAACCCCTAGTGGGAAAGTCAACCATCGGGCTTTACCAGTACCAGAACGCCTGAATTTGGAAACCCTGGGAGACCTTGAGGAACCTCTTACCTGGATTGAGGGGCACTTAAGGAAGATTTGGGCGGAAGTGTTGGGAATAGCACAAGTGGGGATTCACGATAACTTCTTTGAACTGGGGGGAGATTCCATCGTCAGTATCCAGATGATTGCCCGTGCTGCACGGTCAGGGTTACAGTTTACCCCTAAACAGTTATTCCAACATCAAACCATTGCTGAGTTAGCAGAAGTGGTGGGAACCACCCGTAAAGTTGAAGCTAATCAAGGGCTGGTCACAGGGATAGTGCCTTTGACGCCCATCCAACAGTGGTTTTTCCAAGAGAATTTGCCTGATCCCCATTACTTCAATCAGTCCATCCTCTTGCACGTGACTTTAGACCTCAAAGCTGAGGTTTTGGAAAAGGCTGTTGGTCATCTACTGGTCCATCATGACAGTTTGCGCTTACAGTTTGTCAAAGAAAAAGAACATTGGCAGCAAAGGAACACTAAACCCGATCAACCCACTCCCGTTGAGATTGTTGACTTATGTAAGTTAACAGCAGAAGAACAAGTCACAGCACTGAAGCACAAAGAAGCCGAACAACAAGCCAGTTTAGATCTGTCTTCTGGTTTACTCCTTGGGGTGACTTGGTTTCAATGTGGGCAAGACCACTCTGACTATTTGTTATTGGTGATTCATCACTTAGCTGTAGATGCGATTTCCTGGCGGATTTTACTGGAAGATCTCGGAACCCTTTACCAACAGATCGATCGGGGGGAAGAGATTCAATTACCCCTTAAGACCACTGCTTTTCAAGACTGGTCAAACCAATTGGTCGATTATGCAGCTTCCCAAGAACTGGCAACAGAACTCAGTTACTGGTTATCTCAGGGTCAGGTTAACCAGCCTGAATTACCTGTGGATTATCCGGGTGACCCAGCAGAGCAAGAGAATAAAGCGATCGCATCCACCGCTAAGGTGTCCATTGCTTTGGCTGAGGAACTAACCCGCACCCTGTTACAGGATGTGCCATCGGTCTATAACACCCGCATTAATGATGTGCTACTGACTGCTTTGGTGCAGAGTTTCGGTGGATGGACAGGGCAGCCTTCCCTCCTAATTGACCTTGAAGGACACGGACGGGAAGACTTATTTGAGGATGTAGATTTATCTCGGACAGTGGGTTGGTTTACCACCCTGTTTCCGGTACAGTTAACTCTAGAATCTTTAGAAGATCCTGGAGAAGCTTTGAAATCCATTAAAGAGCAACTCCGTCGTATTCCAAAAGGAGGCATCGGTTATGGGGTGTTGCGATACCTGCATCAGGATTCGGACATAAAGCAACAATTAGCAGCCTTAAAGCCAGCCCCTGTCAGCTTTAATTACCTGGGTCAGCTGGAGAGAATGCTTTCTACCTCCACTGGGTTGGGCGTGATTAAAGAATTAAAATCTGAGCAGAGTCCCAGGAGCTACCGGAGTCATTTATTAGGGGTGAGTGGGTTTGTCAGTGAAGGGAAGCTAGAGATGACCTTTGCCTATAGCGATCGCATTCATAAAAAATCCACCATTGAAGGGTTAGCCCATGGCTTTATCCAAGCCTTGGAAACCCTGATTACACACTGTCAACGTCCCGATACTGGGGGCTATACGCCTTCGGACTTTTCAGCCAGTAATCTTAATCAAAAACAGCTTGACAAACTGATGTCCAGAATGAATAAGCGGAAGCGGAGGTAGTCTCATCATGGAGAACAAAAACATTGAAGAGATTTACGAACTGTCTTCCATGCAGCAGGGAATGCTCTTTCATACGGTGTATGAGCCGGAGTCGGAGGTGTATTTCGAGCAATTACTCTGCACAATCAAAGGAACATTGAAAGGTGCAGTGTTAGAACAAGCCTGGCAGCAAGTGGTGGCACGCCATCCTGTGTTAAGGAGTTCCTTTTATTGGGAAGAAGTGGATGACCCTTTACAAGTCGTACACAAACAGGTGGAACTCCCTTGGACATACCACCACTGGCAAGATTTGACAGCACAAGAGCAACAGTATCGTTTAGAAGGCTTATTAGACAGTGATCGTCGCCTTGGGTTTGATTTAGAACAAGCCCCCCTCATGCGGTTGAATTTGATCCAACTGGGTGATCAAACCTATCAATTGCTTTGGAGTCATCACCACATCCTCTTCGATGGCTGGTCGATGGCGATCGTTCTTCAAGAAGCCTTTGCCTTCTATGAAGCCACAATTAAAGGAGAAGCCTTACACCTAAAGTCTCCACGTCCCTACCGAGACTATATCAGTTGGTTAAAACAACAAGACCTAGAACAAGCCAAGACCTTTTGGCAGCAAAAACTCCAAGGATTTGAATCTCCCACAGTCATCAGGGTTAATCAAGGGAAACAACAAACCAAAGGCCACCAAGAACAACGCTTCTCTTTATCTCCAGAGAATACCAACCAACTACAATCCTTGGTTCGACAGCATCATTTAACCCTCAATACTGTGGTGCAAGGAGCCTGGGCAATTTTACTATCCCGTTATAGTGGAGAGTCCGATATTATCTTTGGTGCCACGGTTTCTGGTCGGTCCACAACTCTGCCGGGAGTGGAATCGATGGTGGGAGTGTTGATCAATACCTTGGCAACCAGGGTTAAGGTTGCCAGGGAAACTGAGCTGTTACCATGGCTCAAGGAATTACAAGCCCAACAAATTGAACAAGAGCAATATGCCTACTATCCCCTGGCTGAGATTCAAACCCTGAGCGATGTCCCCCAGGGAACGCCTTTATTTGAAAGCATTTTGGTGTTTGAAAACTACCCCATGAAAGAGTCCCAACAGAAAGGAAGTTTGGACGTTGGGGAGTTTCGGGGGTTTGGACATACCAATTATCCTCTGACGGTGGTGGCAGTTCCTGGTGTAGAGTTATCAATCAAAGTACTCTACGATACTGATCGCTTTAGTGCCAATACCCTTAACCGCCTCATGGAGCATTTTCATACTTTATTGGTGGAGATAGGACAAAACCCCCAACGGCAACTTGATCAAGTATCCATATTGACGGCAGAAGAACGGCACAAACTATTAGTTGAATGGAATAAAACAGAAAAAGATTATCCATGGGATAGATGTATTCATCACCTCTTTGAAGAGCAGGTGAATAAAGCCCCTAATGCAGTTGCAGTGGTGTATAAAGGGCAACAATTAACTTATTTAGAATTGAATCATGAGGCCAATCAACTGGCGCACTACTTGCAATCTTTGGGAGTGAAACCAGGGGAGTTAGTAGGAATTTGTGTTGAGAAATCAGTAGAAGCGATCATTGGGATTTTGGCAATTCTAAAAGCTGGTGGTGCTTATGTCCCTCTAGACCCAACCTATCCAAAGGAACACTTAGATTATCTATTTAATGATTCTGACTTCTCTGTGTTACTGACTCAACAGACCTCAGTGCAGAATTTGCCAGACCACAAAGCACAGATTATCTGTTTGGATAGAGAGCGAGACTTAATTCGCACTCATGGTCAAGACAACCTGACTCCTAGCATTGATGCTAATCATTTAGCTTATGTCATTTATACATCCGGTTCCACAGGAAAACCCAAAGGAGTCTTAGTTACACACCAAGGATTATGTAACTTAGCCCATGGACAGAAAGACTTCTTGGAGATACAGCCTCACAGTCGAGTCCTTCAATTTGCTTCCTTGAGTTTTGATGCTTCCGTCTTTGAAATCTTCGTGACCTTGGTGGCTGGGGCAACTCTCGTTTTAGAGGATTCAACGTCTTTGTTGCCAGGGGCAGACCTCGTGCAAACCTTGAATCGGTACAAGATTACCCATGTTACCCTACCACCCTCAGCTTTAGCTGTTTTACCACCCGATGATTTATCAGCTTTGAAAACTCTGATTGTGGCTGGAGAGGCTTGTACAAGTCAACTGGTCAAACAGTGGGGTAAAGGTCGTCGTTTTTTGAATGCTTATGGCCCTACTGAAGGAACCGTTTGCGCCACCGTTGCCGTGGTGAGTGGAGATGAAGAGAAACCTTCTATTGGTCGTCCCATTCCCAATGTAACGACTTACATCCTTGATTCTCATTTGCAACCGGTTCCTATTGGTGTAGCAGGAGAGATTTACATTGGTGGGGTGGGCTTAGCCCAAGGCTATTTAAACCGTCCTGAGTTAACTCAAGAGAAATTTATTTCTAATCCTTTTAGTCCAGAAATAGCTAGTCCAGAAATAGAAGAACGTTTGTACAAAACTGGAGATTTAGCGTACTATTTACCTGATGGAAAAATTGAGTTTTTAGGGCGAGTTGATCACCAGCTAAAAATTCGTGGTTTTCGCATTGAACCTGGAGAGATTCAAACAGTTTTAACTCAACATCCAGACGTAAAAGAGGCAGTGATAATGGCTTATGAAAAGCCTCCTGGTAATCACAGCCTTGTGGCTTATCTTGTTACTCAAAAATCGGAACTCGATCGGACTCAAGTCCGCAACTTCTGTAAACAGAAACTTCCTCTATACAAAATTCCTTCAGGGTTTGTATTTTTAGAAAAATTACCCCTTACTCCTAATGGTAAAATCGATCGTCGTGCTTTACCCACCCCCGACTTGTCCCAGAGACATCTTGGCGGAAATTTTGTCGCGCCCCGCACCTCCACTGAAACTGAATTGGCAACCATTTGGCGTGAGGTTTTAAAGATAGAACAGGTTAGCATCAACGATAACTTTTTTGAATTGGGAGGACATTCTCTGTTAGCAACTCAAGTAATTTCAAGGGTTCGAGAAGCCTATTCTATTGAGTTACCTGTGAGTTGCTTGTTTGAATATCCAACTATTCTCGAACTGGGAGAGAAAGTGATTGAGAAGCAATTTGAAGTATCAGAACTGGATGACCTAGAGCAGATTTTAAATGAGGTTAATGAATTGTCAGATGATGAAGTGGATGAACAATTACTAATGAATAATTAGTAATTATAGCAATTATTATAGCTATGAGTTACGAAGCGATCCCCCTAAATCCCCCTTAAAAAGGGGGACTTTGAGGTTGAGAAGCGTACCTCAAAAATTCCAGAAAAGCTATAGCAATTCTTTATTAAGAATGATCAAACTTGTATAGATTCGTCTATATTAATTTAATTGATAAAAAAACTGATGACTGATGAGTGACTTACTAAAACGGCTTGAAAATCTTCCATTACACAAGCGCGAGCTGGTGTTGAAAAAACTGAGGCAGAAACCAAAAAAATCAGTTATAGAAAAGGTAAAACAGAACCCGTCAATTAAACCAGTCTCAAGGGAAAAACCTATTCCCCTATCTTTTGCTCAAACTCGATTATGGTTTCTCGATCGACTGGAAGAACAAAGTTATCATTACAATGTTCCTTTATATTTAGAATTGAAAGGAGATCTTAATCCTGATGCTTTGACGAAAGCCATTACAGAGATTATACAACGGCATGAAGTTCTACGAACTAACTTTAGTCTGATTGATGACCAACCTGTGCAGATAATAACGCCAATTGCACATATAAACTTGCCGATTATTGATCTAGACTATAAACCATTTTCAGAACAGATAAAAAAAGTAAAACAGTTAGCTAAAGAAGAATTACAACAGTCTTTTAACCTCGAACACGATCGTTTATTAAGAGGTAAAATTATACGGTTTAATCACCAATATCATATCTTATTATTGGTGATGCACCACATTGTTTGTGATGCCTGGTCGATGGGGATTTTTACTCGTGAATTATCCACATTATACGAAAACTATTCTACAGAAGCACTTCGCTCTTTACCGAAATTAGCGATTCAGTACGCCGATTTTGCTCACTGGCAACGTCAATGGCTCCAGGGAACCAACCTAGATCAACAACTGAATTATTGGCAGGAAAAATTAGCAGGAATGCCTGCAGTTTTAGAAATCCCTACCGATAAAAATCGTCCAGCCGTCCAGCATTTTCGAGGAAGCTCTGAATCTTTTGAAATTTATCAAGAGTTAACTGAGAAGCTAAAAACCTTAAGCCAATCGTCAGAAACAACCTTATTTATGACCCTTTTGGCAGCTTTTTCAGTGTTACTGTCACGGTATAGTAATCAAGATGATTTAGCGATTGGTTCTCCCATTGCCAATCGTAATCATCATGAATTAGAAGCGCTTATTGGCTTTTTTGTTAACACTCTTGTCTTCAGAATTAACCTAGAAGAAACCCCTAGCTTTAAAGAGCTTTTGACCAGGGTAAGACAAACGGCTTTAGAGGCTTATTCTCATCAAGATTTACCCTTCGAGAAGTTAGTGGAGGAATTGCAGTTAGATCGTTCTTTGAGTCATAATCCCTTATTTCAGGTGATGTTTACCTTAAACAATGCACCAATGGAAGAGTTAAACCTTAAGGGATTGACCATTCGTCCTTGGCCATGGGAAGATGTTACTACTCAATTCGATCTGACCCTATTGATGAAAGAAACCCAGCAGGGTTTAAAAGGAGAATGGGATTATAATAGCGACTTGTTTGAACCAGAGACCATTCAACGGATGGCAAGACATTTTACCGTGTTACTCAATGGGATTGTAGAGAATCCTGAACAGGGTATTCATAGCTTTTCGTTGATGAGTCCAGAAGAAATTCAACAACTAAAAACTTGGAATTCCACAGACTGTGATTATCCCCCACAAACACTCGCTGATTTATTTGAGCAACAGGTCCTTAAAACCCCTAACGGAATTGCAGTAAGTTTTGGCAGCGATCGCTTAAGTTATCAACAACTGAATCAAAAAGCCAATCAACTAGCCCATTATCTACGCCAAAACCAAGCTATTGGGCCTAATACTTTGGTCGGAATCTGCCTGGAACGGTCTTTGGACATGATTATTGGTGTGTTAGGGGTGATTAAAGCGGGTGGGGCTTATGTTCCCATTGACCCCAATTATCCCCAAGATCGAATTCGTTTGATTATCGAAGATGCAGCTACTCCAATCTTATTAACTCAAACCACACTAACCAATCATTTACCCCTGGCTGAGTTGAAGCATTCCTGTCAAGTTCTTTGTCTGGATAGCTTATCTTTTGCCGAACCGTTGATTGACGGTGGGAGTGGGCACTGTGGGATGGAAAACCCCACTTTAGCAAGGACACCCGATGACTTGGCCTATGTCATTTATACCTCTGGTTCCACGGGCAAACCCAAAGGGGTTGCCATGCCTCAAGGGGCTTTGATTAACTTAATCAATTGGCAACGTAGTGTACCGGGTTTAGATCAACCTGCCAAGACTTTACAGTTTACAACCCTAAGCTTTGATGTTTCATTCCAAGAAATTTTTAGTACATTCTCGACCGGTGGTGAATTGGTGTTGATTGGAGATGAAACCCGCCGAGATGTTTCTGCATTACTGGATTATTTATCAGTACACCAGATTGATCGCCTCTATCTGCCCTTTGTGGCTTTACAACATTTGGCAGACTATGGAACCCAAGGGCTACCCTTGTCCTTAAAGCACATTATTACTGCTGGAGAACAACTGCGCATTACCCCATCAATTCGGGCTTTCTTTAAGGCTTTACCCCATTGTCGGTTACACAATCACTATGGACCGAGCGAAAGTCATGTAGTGACAGCTTTTAGTTTACCGAAATCAGTTGAGGCGTGGGAGGATTTACCGAGTATTGGTCAACCCATTGCCAACAACCGGATTTATATCCTCGATTGTCACAATCAACCTGTGGCTGTGGGCATACCAGGGGAACTGTTTATTGCTGGGGTGGGGTTAGCCCAAGGCTATTTGAATCGACCTGACTTAACAAAAGAGCGATTCATCACCATCGACCTCTGGGATAAAACGGAGCAAGTTTACAAAACGGGTGACTTGGCCCGATGGCGACCTGATGGGAATTTGGAGTATCTCGGACGCATAGATCATCAAGTGAAGCTACGAGGCTTTCGCATTGAGTTGGGTGAGATTGAATCTGTTTTAGGTCAACATCCCCAAGTGCAAGAAGGGGTGGTGGTTGTACGGGAAGATAGCCCAGGAAATCCCCAGTTGGTTGCCTATGTCACCCATCCCCAAGGCACAACCGTGACCCCCGCCAAAATACGGCAATTCCTCAAAGAAAAACTGCCGGATTACATGGTTCCCAGTGTTTTTGTGACCCTGGACTCTTTACCCGTGAGTGCCAACGGGAAGCTAGACCGTCGTGCTTTACCTGTACCAAGCCTAAGTCTTGAGGATAACGGGGGGAAAATCCCGCCTCGTACTGCTTTAGAGTTAGAGTTGGTGCAACTTTGGGAATCCCTGTTTAATGTGGCTCCTATTGGACTTCAAGATAACTTTTTTGACCTTGGGGGGCATTCACTCCTATCGGTTAGTTTGATCAGTCGTATTGAGCAACAGTTTGGTCAAAAACTACCGGTATCCGTCCTTTTTGAGGAGGGGACAGTGGAACATCTAGCGGCGCTTTTGAGTAAGGAAGGGAATTCGTCCCAGTGGTCAAGATCCACGGTAGTTCCTTTACAGCCCAAAGGAGTCCAGCCTCCCTTTTTCTGCGTTCATCCAGGGGCTGGAACTGTGGTTTGGTATCGAGAATTAGCCCGCTATCTTGCCCCAGAGTTCCCCTTTTATGCTCTAGAGTCCTTGGGATTGGATGGGGATCAAAAACCCTACGATCGAGTTGAAGACATGGCCGCCCATTACATTCAAGGGATGCAGACCGTTCAGCCCCAAGGACCTTATCAGATTGGAGGGTGGTGTTTTGGTGCAGTAGTGGCCTTTGAGATGGCACAACAACTCCAAAGTCAGGGACATGAGGTGTCTAAACTCATCCTGATTGATATGAACATTGCTGACCCCATCGATCGAGAAGAGGCTCACACCATGGATGATGATGTTATCTTCTTGGTTCGCTTATTTAAACGACATCTCCCTGATTTACCACAGACCCTCAAAACCTTGGACAATCTGAGTCGGGAGAAGCAACTGTGCCATTTAATTGAACAGGTAAAAACAGCCCAAAAAATTCCCCCTGATTTTGGTGTGGCACAGGTTAAACGGTTACTGGAAGTGTTCAGAGGGCATCTTAAAGGTCTAATGTCTTACACCCCTAAGCCTTACAATGGCACAGGGATTCTTTTCCAGGCAACCGAAGGAGAAGCAGCCAATGCCCAAGATGCTAGTCTAGGCTGGGCAGACTTAGTCACTGGAGGCACCGAACTTCACTGGCTTCCTGGGAATCATACCACCATGTTCCAAGAGCCTAATGTTAAAGTGCTTGCCCAAACACTACGAACGACATTATCGAATTGAACAAAAATGAATAGGAGTAGAGTGGGCATCCGGCCCGCTCGAAAATATTGGTAACAAGCAAGATGCCCATTCCACCTCACTCTTAAAATCATTCCATTATTAAGCAACGCCCTACAAGAAGCCTACTGGGGGCGAATATTCAGATAAGTTGTTGTTAGTAGAATACTAGGTACTAACATAGCAAGCAACAGAAACCATTCAGCAAAATTATCAGTTTTTATAATAAAATACCTTTGAGCATAATTTTAAGCAGGTTGAATATGACGAACCATAATTTGATGCTAAGTTAGGATTACCAGGTCTCCAGTGCGTAAAAAAGTTTAGTTTGTGTCTCATTATAAGATTTTACCCCCTGATTGATTTGAAAAATACGATAAACTTTTTTTTGGCTAAAGTCTAGTTATAATAGTTCGTAGTTACGTCCCTACGGTACACTACGCAAATGATTTTCTGGTCAGAGTTGCGATCAAACCCTTTGTTAACTTAATGTCCAAAACGTTTTCTAATTCTAAAGGTCTACAATTACAAGCCCTAGGCCAAAGCACAGTTATTGCAATTGTGATACGAGTGATAGGATTTATCCTAACTTATCTCTTACAAATCTGCCTAGCTCGTTGGATGGGAGAGACTCAATATGGGATTTACGCTTATGTTTTTTCTCTAAGTTTTTTACTCAGTATCTTGGCCTGTTTGGGCTTGCCTCATACTGTTTTGCGGTTTGTATCTGAGTATAGTGTTACTGAATCTTGGGGTTTACTGCGAGGAATTATTCGGTTCAGTTGGGTGATCAATTTGCTGTTAGGAATTGCCATTGCTTTGGTGGGGACAGGATTAATTTTTGGACTTAACTCCTATCACCGTTTTATCTACGCTAACCCATTAACGATCGGGATTTGGCTCGTTCCTCTGTTTGCTTTGATTTTGCTACAAAGGGAAACAGCTACAGCTTTAGGAGACATTAACCTCGCCTATACCCCATATTATATTTTTGTCCCTGTGTTGATTTTAGTCAGTGGTTTTGTTGTTTTCGAGGAATTTGGTGACCTGTCTGGTGTTCGCATTATTGATATTAATGTACTGGTCATCCTCGTTGTTGTACTAGGTCAACTGTGGCTAATTGGGGAGAGATTAAACCAGAGTGTAGAGCAAGCCGAACCAATTTATGCCTACGGAGATTGGCTGAAGGTCGGTGTTGTACTGTGGTTAATGAATGGCTTTGGGATTATCCTACAGCAAACTGATGTGATTATGGTCGGTTCCCTATTGGGGCCTCAACAGGCGGGAGTTTATGAGGTAGCAACTAAGACATCCCTTTGGGTAGGCTTTGTGCTACAAACGGTCACTATGGTCGTCGCCCCTGAATTTGCCCGATTCTATAAACAGAACGATCGCCTTGGATTAAAACAGGCTATTTCCACCGCCAGTGTTTGGATTTTCTGGCCTTCCCTCCTTATCGCTGTTTTCCTCATCCTATTTGCCCCAGCAATCTTGAGTCTTTTTGGACCAGAGTTTGCCAGTGGAAATGGGACGCTCTTGATTCTGGTTATGGGGCAGTTAGTTAATTCTCTGTGTGGCTCAGCTGCTTTCCTGATGATCATGACGGGACATCAAAATCAAGCCCTGATTGTATACGGGACAGCTGCGGGTTTAAATGTTGTTTTGAATGGAATTGGTATTCTTTTATTTGGTATGATTGGGGCAGCACTGTCTACTGCAATAACGTTTGCCTTGTGGAATATTTGGTTAACTGTTCTTGTGGTGAGGTACTTAGAACTCAGTCCTATATTCTTCATTCCGCACCCTGACCTGTGAAAACTGTGGATAATCAAGCTTTCCTGCCTACATTCCGCACTTCAAAAGGTAACACAACTAAAAACATTGATTAAGATAATCATTATAATTAAAAAAATCGGATATTGGTTACCAAAAGATGATACTTGACGAGTCTGGCACTCAAGACTGAGTTTCTTTCAAGGCTTGCAAATAGTCAATTGCTGCCTCCAGTTTGGAGGGATAGGAATCAGAAAACTCTTCAAACCACAAGCCTTCCGCTGAGTTTGGAGTTAAGTTTTTTAGCCACTCAGTCGCTTGCTCATTAAGGGCTTCTCGTTCTCTTTGCTTTTGCTGCTGAACTCGTTTTTGTTCAGCTTCTCGTTCCTGCTGTTGTTTGAGAGCTTCTTCTTGGTCTTTGTTCTCAAACTCTGTTCTCATCTCAGCCAGCTCCTGATCCTGAGCAGTAGATACCCAATCAGGTATTTTCGATGGTGATTCACTAGTTGGTGGATCAGTTAGTGGCGAATTAACTGGTTGTTCCTGAAACAGAGGCTTTTGTTGCGGTTGAACACCAGCCTCTTTTTGTTCATATTCAGCTTTCAGTTGAGCTAACAAGTCATCCATTGATTCCACGACTTTGATCTCCTATTACCTTGTTAACTGTTGAGGGATATTTTTGAAACAGTTAACTTAAAGCACCTCGAACCCTGACGGGAGAAATACCACTAACCTATGCTAATCCTTTAGTCAATAATAGCATTGATCAAAACTTCAGTGAGAGTCATATCCTCCATCTGATCAATAGTTACGGTATCTACGATATCAAACTTAGCCCCAGCATTTTGCAGCTCATCATCTAATATTTTTAAGAATTTAGTTGCCTGGAGATCATTCCCGATTTGGATGAAGGAAATTCCTAGTTCTTCATCGACATCAATACGCCGTGATGCTTCTATGATCACCTTCATCACAGCTTTCCGTTCATCAGGCTCCCCATCAGTGACGACTAAGATGGTTTCTCCATTTTCTTTAGTTTGGCCACTAGCCTTACGTTTAAAATAGTCGTTGGTGGCATCGAGTAAAACACCAGCTAAATCCGTGCGTCCCGATGGTTCATTTTCCTGGAATATCTGTAGGACTTTATCTGCGGTTACATTGTCGTAGCGTTTAAAGCGACCAGCAAATACATAAACCGTGATGCCATCTGGATCTAATTCTTCACATTTACTGGCTAAAGCAAGGGTAGACTCCTGCATCATTTGCCAACGGCTTTTGCCAGCCAGTTGATCCCTAATCGACATGCTGCCACTTTTATCGATGATTAAGGTGTAGTCACGTTGTTCGAGCATTGCTAGTCTTACCCACTATCATCCTACACCTCTAGGGTATCAAACTTATCATTTTTGACTACTCACGGGGTTGGGTATCGAGAAATATCAGCATTCAGCTATCAGCTATCAGCATTCAGCTATCAGCATTCAGCTATCAGCTATCAGCTATCAGCATTCAGCTATCAGCAATAAAGATAACAGCATTCAGCTATCAGCATTCAGCTATCAGCATTCAGCTATCAGCATTCAGCTATCAGCATTCAGCCATTGGCCGTAGGCGAGGCTACTGTTCGCGCAGCGTGCGCGTAGCGCAATCGGTGCTTTTGAATAAAATAAGCTGACCGCTGACCGCACCTCAAGTAGCACCATCTGTAGCGCTAATCGCTGTTCGCTGATAGCTGATAGCTGATAGCTGATAGCTGATAGCTGATAGCTGACATCATTGATACTGATACTAGAAATTGGCTACAGAAATTAGTCCGGGCATTGTCTCTTTGAGGGGTTGCCAACGGAAAGCACGATCCCCTCCCATCTCTAGGATTACTTTTACTCGTGGTTCTTGCTGGGGCAATGTCGTTAAATACTCAACTTCTTGACTAGATAGAATAATTCCTTCAATAATCCACAGCACCAACCCTTTAGAGTTGGGAGATAGGGCTGACAGTTGGTAGTTTACCAAGGGCGGCAGGTAGTAAACATCACCGACTGCAGCTGATTTACCCATATTTTTCTTGCCCAGATGAGGAGGGCGAACACCGTGAATTCCAGTGAGATAAGCAGCTGGATCCCCTAGTCCTTTGGCAGTAATGGAAACGGTGGTATAGCCAGCAGCCCGCAAACGCCGCTGATAACGACCTTCAAACCCACCTTCTAATGGTGCATAAACTGCTAATGCACCAGACTTTTCTAGTGCCCGGATGAATGACTTGCCGGTGGTGATCAGTGCCATTGCTACCTCTGCTTCTCCCTTAAGTTTTGTTAACTCCTGTCAGCCTCCTATTATAAGGGACTGTTGGCAAATTACCTCCAAGGTGATGGCAAGAGGGCAAGGTATTGGAAGTGGGGCAACAGCAGCACAAATCTGACCGCTTTTCAAGAATCAATAAGGATTTCAGTATAAAAAAACCTGCTCAAAATTGCCAAATTCAAAAAAAACTATACTAGAGATAGTAGGGAAATTTACATAGATCTAGCAGATGGCATTCATCGTATCCCATGGATACATAGTATGTTTTCCGGTTCGGTGATGTCCGACCTGTCCGACCTTTCTGTTTGATAAAGCTATTATCTTTGAGCGCAACAAGTATTATAAAACATAATTATGGCTCCCTTACCCACCATCATGAAAGCTGTTGAGCAGCTAGACTACCGCGTCACTGTTGGGGATGTTGCGGCCCAAGTGGGTTTAAACATCCATCAAGCCGAGCAAGGTTTACTTGTCCTGGCCTCGGAAGTAGGTGGACATTTACAAGTAGCAGAGTCAGGGGATATTGCTTATCTGTTTCCCAAAAACTTTCGCGCTATTCTCCGCAACAAGTTCTTAAAGCTACGGTTGCAAGCATGGTGGGAAAAGGTTTGGGGTGTTCTGTTTTACCTGATTCGGATTTCTTTCGGGATTTTCCTAGTGCTTTCGATTGTGTTGATGATTGTTGCGATCGCATTTATTGTTCTGAGCCTCAAAGCTGGCAGTGACAATGATTCTGGCGGAGGAGGCGGAGGAGGAAATAGACGTTCTGGTGGTGGCGGCGGAATCCTGTTTTTGCCTCGTTTCTGGATTGGACCGGATCTGTTTTGGTGGTTCAACCCATCTTACTCCCACAATAATTATCGCTCGAGACGGCGAAATTCCCGTTATAACCAGGATGACGACTATGAGATGAATTTTTTAGAAGCTGTCTTCTCCTTTCTGTTTGGTGATGGCAATCCCAATAGTGATTTAGAAGAACGTCGCTGGCAAACCATTGGTGCTGTGATTCGCAATTCCGGGGGGGCTGTGGCAGCTGAACAGATTGCTCCCTATCTTGATGACCTTGGAGAAAGCTACCAGCGGGAGTCTGAAGACTATATGTTACCGGTACTAATCCGATTCGACGGACGCCCAGAAGTTAGCCCGTCAGGGGATATTGTCTATCACTTCCCTAAATTGCAGACAACTGCTGCCAAACAGAATCAACAACCGGTGCCAGCTTATCTTCGTGCCAAGATATGGGAGTTTTCTCAGGCAAGGAGTGAGCAGATTATGCTGGCAATTGGGTTAGGGAGTGTAAACTTTGTTCTAGCATTAGTCCTCGGTTCCCTGTTGCAGGGGGGTGAGATTGCTGCACAGCTAGGGGGATTTGTACTATTTGTGGAGCTAATTTACCCTCTGTTATTGGCTTATGGCGTAGGATTCTTGGCCATACCGTTGCTTCGATATTTCTGGGTTCAGTGGAAAAAGGAGCAGATTAGAACTCAGAATCGAGAACGGCAGGAAAATGCGATCGCACTTAATAACGCTGATCAGGCTTTACAGAACAAGATTGCCTATGCGGAACAGTTTGCCGCTCAAAATGTGATTCGGGAAGAAGATTTGGTTTATAGCAGTGAGAAGGATTTATTGGATCAGGATATCGAAAGGAAAGATCAAATTGATGGGGAGTGGGAACAGCGTTTAGAGTTAGGAGCTACTCAGAATCTTGATATAAATCACTAATTACTAAGCAGACAGCCGTCAGCCGTCAGCTGTCAGTGGTCAGCTGTCAGTGGTCAGCTTTGTGGCACAGGCTTTGGCCTTGGCCTTTTGGCCTTTTGGCCACGCTACGCGAACGGCCACGCTGTGCGAACGAGGCGGTGACGTAACTCAGATTTGATTCAAAATCTGACTTCTAACTTCTAACTTCTAACTTCTAACTTCTAACTTCTGACTTCTAACTTCTGACTTCTGACTTCTGACTTCTGACTTCTGACTTGCCCGTAGCGCTATATCAGTAATTACCGGGAGATGATCGGAACCAAGATCAGGGCCAGTTCTCATCTTGATCACCTTAACATCTCGACTGACTAAACAGTGGTCTACAGGAATAGCTAACCAAGGGTTGGCTGGTGAAAATTTTGATAAAGTTGGTAGAATCCCAAACCCAGCACGAGCGTCACGCAATCCCGAACTTTCAATTAGACTTTTATAGTAGGGTGACCACATCGTAACGTTTAAATCACCAATTAGCACCACTGGTTTTTCAATTTGTCTGATATAATCCCCAATCTCCTCTTCTAAATCTTGATTGCGCCACTGCCAACCTTGCTTTTCCAAATCCCCTTGCTTACCAAAATCCCCTTGGTTTCCAAAATCCTCTTGCTTTCCAAAATAAAATTGTGGATAGGAGTGAGTAACAATGACTGAAGCGTCTGCCCCAGCAATGCTTAAATCTAATTTGACCAGACCACGAGATTTTCCGTATTCCAGAATTTCTGATTCTTGTAATGGTAAACGACTGTATACTTCAATCTGAAGTTCTGGAATACTGATATTATAGGGTAAAACCTCTCTTAAAGCTTCTAATTGTTTAGGCCAAGGGTCTTTAGCTTCTAAAAAAGCAGCAATAGTCGGCTTTTCTTCTTTCACCAGAGCAATAGCATCACCATACTGGGTATTGGAAAACGAGACATTGAACAGAAACAGACCCATGGGTTCACCGGAAGCGCCAAAGCTTAGTTTAGGTATATACCAAGGAATGATTTCTGTCAAGTTAATCAATAAGCAAAATAACGTGACTATCAACCAACGTTTGCGGCGAGTTAGGGCAAAATAACTTAATGGTAACGCCCCTAATACCAGATATTGATGTTTAAAATTAGTAGTTAATTCTAAGTAGATGTTATCTCTAAAAAAATAGCTAGTTATGGATAGTAAGGTAACAACAATAGTTAAGATTATGAATAGTGATAAAATCCAGTTGTTTAATACCTTAACTAATGGATTATAATTTGAGGTAGTCATAAAGTAGATAGCCGTTTTAAATAGGGTGAGTTACGAAAGTTGTGGATTGTAGGGAACAGGGAACTCAGAGGATATCTCCCAAGTTTTTTGATACTGAATTTTGCCCCCCTGACCCCCCAACTTTGGGGGAAGAGTCAATTTGCTTCTAAAAGTCCCCCAGAATTGGGGGACCAACGGGGGCTTGGATGTAGCAAATGAGACTTCTCAGACAACCTCTCAGAAGTTTCGTGATCTGAAGTTATCTACTCCCTACTCCCTACTCCCTACTCCCTATTCCCTATTCCCAGATCCGCTGTTCCCTTTGCTATTTGATATCAATCCATCTGGGATAGTTGAGCACTAGAATAATAGTGACTCAAAATTTGTAGGTAATTCAATCCCCGACGGGATAAGTTGTAGGCTCCCCACTGACTTAACCCCAATCCGTGACCATAACCACGACCGTTGAATTGGAAACCATTTTCGGTTTTAGACACCGTAAACAGCCTACTTTTCAGACCTAGGATTTTGCGTAATTCCTTGCCCTTAATAGTCTTTGTATTCCTACTGCCTTCTACTTTAAGAGTGATCACTCTGCCTCGGGGTGTCCTCTCCACTGGGGTCATGGCGATAATATTACCAACACCAGGAATCTTCTGGCTCAGTTGACTAGCAGAAAAGGTTTTTGTCCACTGGTACACTGGTGTGCCCTGATCGTAATCAGGTACACCCTGTAGGTAAGGAATGGGTTCACTCCACCAAATATCTTCTACATTTTCTGTATGTCCTCCAGAGGCAGCATGGAAAACAGCCAGAATCACTTTATTACCATACGTCATTATCTGTCCCGCTGTGGCATTAACCGCTTGATGGGTGGTTACTGTTTCGCTATTTAGACCTTTGTAAACTTGCCAACGCTGGGTATCCCCTACATCATAGATATCACTCTTGGATTTGCTCCGCTGATGGAGCACATAGGAACGAGCCGCTACTGCTTGGGCTTTCAAGGCTTCTATAGGCCAACTGGGACTCATTTCTGCGCCAATCACACTATAGAGATAGTGTTCTAAATCAACATGGTTGACTGCTGTTAACTTATTGTCAGAACTAACCAGTCGAGTGCGTCCCCGGTACCAGCGATCGCCTATCCAAACATAACCATTGTCTTTCGGTTCAATCCAGAGGGATTTCCCTTGCCACTGACCTAACTTAATTCCACTACCGTTAGTTTCCGCAGTCATACCCGCCATGGCGTTTAAGTTTCCCACGGCTTGACCTGTCCCATCTCGGACAATGGCTGTGGTGGAACTCCCCAAGGTTACCTGTTTGACTCCCTGCTCAACCGCTACCCGCAGTTCTAGCGCTGCCTGAACTGGTGCGATTAGAACCATCCACAATAAAAAAGAGAGCCACCAATGACGCCCTCCTAGAACAATGATTGACTTGAGCATAGATACAATAAAGATGGGAAAGCCTTTTGATGCCATATTCACTAATTACTGATTACTTATACGAAGACGAATCGTCTTGTCCTGATTAACAGCGATTCCATCTTACTCTCAGTTGTTCCAATCAGACTTCTGTTGTTGAGGCTTGACGGTTAGAGAAAAGTCTAATACTTAATTCCTCTAAGACTTTCAACCCTCGTAGAGAACCTCGAATTAGTCTAGTAGCTGCTATTGGTTGCTTTAGCATACCCATGGCTAAGGGGAAGGGTTTCAATGATCCATCAGCACTAATGGCTGGGGTGAGGTCTGGGATATTGTAGTCGCTATCATCACTAATCACTCTTACCATTGCTACAGCAAATCCTTTGGGATTAAGTACCGATAGGGTAGCAAATCCTTCCATATCAACTACATCAGCTTGGTAGCTCTGACCGAGTTGACGCTTTTCTAAACTAGACCAAATTATGCGATCGCTACTCAATCCTCTGACTAAATTAGCCTTGTTGCCCAGTTGCTGCTGAACTAAGCTAGTCAGTTGGCTGCAGCACTGTTGCACCAGCAGTGGTTTAGATCTATCTTGGTTTCGGTCGATAGCAACACAATCGTTATACACAACAATATCACCAACGGAATAGTTAGGAGATAAGCTGCCACACAATCCCATTAGCAGTATTTTAGGTAGGGAGTGCTGGGACAAACTTGTTGTAGTTTGTAACCATGTTTCTAGATACTTAGTTACAGGCTCTGCTCCTATCGGAATAGATAGAATTACAGGTAATGGACGACCAGTAATCTGGTTGATTCCTCGACAAATTGCTTGATATTCTCCTCCTTGGGGAGCAAGAATGATCGTGACCGGAATAGTTAGTTGGGAAAGGTTCATAATTTAGGAAAGGCAACAGGGAACAGGGAATAGGGAATTAATTCTGTGTAGGTGCTTCTATGAATTTAAATAAACCAAAACGGCCAACAATTTGGGCAACAACTCTAGTTAGTTTGCTCTCAGTAGGACTAGTTACGCCCCAGCCCACAGTGGGAAAAACTACCATTGCCCAACAACAGGAATCAACACAAGCACAACTAACCAAAGCTAAGCAACTGACTCAACAAGTCATTGATCTTAATGAGCAAGGGAAATATTCGGAAGCGATTCCCCTTGCCCAGGAAGCTTTGAGGATTCGACAGCAAGCGCTCGGTGAAGAACACGCAGATGTGGCAGAAAGCCTGAATAATCTGGCGGAACTCTATCGTGAAATAGGAAAGTACGAACAAGCTGAACCCTTGTTAACCGACGCCTTGGAGATGAGAAGACGGTTGCTGGGGGATGAACACCCAGATGTGGCAGAAAGCCTGAATCATCTGGCGGAACTCTATCTTGAAATGGGAAAGTACCAACAGGCGGAACCCTTGTTAACCGACGCCTTGGAGATGAGAAGACGGTTGCTGGGGGATGAACACCGAGATCTGGCAGAAAGCCTGAATAATCTAGCTTTACTTTACCAATCCATGGGAAAGTACCAACAGGCGGAACCCTTGTATATCCAAGGGTTGGAGATGAGAAGACGGTTGCTGGGGGATGAACACCGAGATCTGGCAGAAAGCCTGAATAATCTGGCGGGACTCTATCGATCCATGGGAAGGTATCAACAGGCAGAACCCTTGTATACCGAAGCCTTGGAGATGAACAGACGGTTGCTGGGGAACGAACACCCTGATGTGGCAACCAGCCTCAATAATCTGGCTTTATTCTACAAATCGATGGGAAGCTACGAACAAGCTGAACCCTTGTATATCCAAGCCTTGGAAATGAGAAGACGGTTGCTGGGGAACGAACACCCTGATGTGGCAATAAACCTCAATAATCTGGCTAATCTCTACGATTCAATGGGAAGGTACCAACAGGCAGAACCCTTGTATATCCAAGCCTTGGAGATGAACAGACGGTTGCTGGGGAACGAACACCCTGATGTGGCAATAAACCTCAATAATCTGGCTAATCTCTACGATTCAATGGGAAGGTACGAACAAGCTGAACCCTTGTATATCCAAGGGTTGGAGATGAGAAGACGGTTGCTGGGGGATGAACACCGAGATCTGGCAGAAAGCCTGAATAATTTGGCTTTACTCTACCAAGCTATGGGAAGGTATCAACAGGCTGAACCCTTGTTAAGCGAAGCCTTGGAGATGTTTAGACGGTTGCTGAACGAACACCCATCTGTGGCATCAAGCCTGAATAATCTGGCTTTACTCTACCAATCGATGGGAAGCTACGAACAAGCTGAACCCTTGTTAAGCGAAGCCTTGGAGATGTTTAGACGGTTGCTGGGTAACGAACACCCATCTGTGGCAACCAGCCTGAATAATCTGGCGGCACTCTACCAAGCTATGGGAAGCTACGAACAAGCTGAACCCTTGTTAACCCAAGCTTTGGAGATGTTTAGACGGTTGCTGGGTAACGAACACCCATCTGTGGCAACCAGCCTGAATAATCTGGCGGGACTCTACCAAGCTATGGGAAGGTACCAACAGGCGGAACCCTTGTATACCCAAGCCTTGGAGATGAAAAGACGGTTGCTGGGTAACCAACACCCTGATGTGGCAAAAATTCTTAATAATCTGGCGGGACTCTACCAATCCATGGGAAGGTACGAACAAGCTGAACCCTTGTATACCGAAGCCTTGGAGATGTATAGACGGTTGCTGGGGGACGAACACCCTGATGTGGCAAAAAGTCTCAATAATCTGGCTTTACTCTACCAATCAATGGGAAGCTACCAACAGGCGGAACCCTTGTATACCGAAGCCTTGGAGATGTATAGACGCTTGCTGGGGCAGGAACACCCATTAGTGGCAAAAACCCTCAATAATCTGGCTAATCTCTACCAAGTCATGGGAAGGTACCAACAGGCGGAACCCTTGTATGCCGAATCCTTGGAGATGTATAGACGTTTGCTGGGGCAGGAACACCCATTAGTGGCAAAAAGCCTCAATAATCTGGCGGGACTCTACCAATTAATGGGAAGATACCAACAGGCGGAACCCTTGTATACCGAAGCCTTGGAGATGTATAGACGCTTGCTGGGGGAGGAACACCCATTAGTGGCACAAAGCCTCAATAATCTGGCGGGACTCTACCAATCCATGGGAAGATACCAACAGGCGGAACCCTTGTTAACCCAATCCTTGGAGATGAACAGACGGTTGCTGGGGGATGAACACCCTGATCTGGCATTAAGCATCAATAATCTAGCGGCGTTGTACCAATCCATCGGAAGGTACCAACAGGCGGAACCCTTGTATACCCAAGCCTTGGAGATGACAAGACGGTTGCTGGGGGACGAACACCCATCTGTGGCATTAAGCCTGAATAATCTGGGGTTACTCTACAAATCCATGGGAAGGTACCAACAGGCGGAACCCTTGTATACCCAATCTTTGAAGATGTGGAGACGGTTGCTGGGCAAGGAACACCCATCTGTGGCTACCAACCTCAATAATTTAGCTATTTTACATCACAGTCAAGGAAACATTGAGCAAGCCCTAAAGTTTCTGGAAGCAGGATTAGACATCGAAGAACTAAACCTAGAACGTAATCTGGTCGCTGGTGCTGAAAAGCAAAAACGAGAGTACATGAAAACTATCTCTGGCACAAGAGATAGAGCTATTTATCTACACCATTACTCAGCTCCCGATAATGAAAGAGCAGCTGGTCTAGCGTTAACAACTATCCTACGTCGCAAAGGTCGTTTACTGGATTTCTTGACCCATAGTCAGCAACTGTTGCGTAAACGCTTAGATTTCCAAAGCCAAAAATTACTATACCGACTAAACGATACTCGCACCCAATTAGCTAACCTCATCTACAACCGACCGCATAAGCTTTCCCTGAAAGAATATCGTAATCAACTCGATGAATTAACTAATCAGGAACAGCAACTAGTCGCAAAAATTAGTCAGCGCAGTCGTGAATTTGCCAAAATCAATCAACCAGTCACTATCGAAACTATTCAACAACTGATTCCATTGGATACGGCACTGGTAGAATTTGTAGAATACAAACCCTTCAATCAAAAAAAGGGTAGTTTTGGTAATCCCCGTTATGCCGCCTATGTACTCCGTTCTCAAGGCGCACCCCAAGGAATTGATTTAGGAGAAGTAGATGGGTTGAAACCTCTGTGGGAGATACTTGAATTATCCCTTCAAACCGTATATCTTCCCACCCCTAAGGTAAAACAAGCAGCCCGCAATGTGGATGAGAAGCTGATGGCGAAAGTCCGTCCTTTGTTGGGAAATAGCCGCAGGATTTTACTGTCTCCAGACGGCTACCTCAACCTGATCCCCTTTGAAGCTTTAGTAGATGAAGACGACCGGTATTTAATAGAAAGCTATAGTTTTAGCTACCTCACCTCTGGTAGGGATTTACTGAGATTATCCAATCCTAATCCCAAGCTCACCCAACCAGTCCTTTTGGGAGCACCAGATTTTGAGAATTCCGCTCAAACTACTGCCCTTGGGGAGGAAAACCAGATAGTAGCAACCCGCAGCTTAGGTGACTTAAATCCTTCCGAGTTTAGCTTATCCCCTTTACCTGGTGCTCTTGAGGAAGTAAACGCGATCGCAAAGATGCTGGGTGTAGAGCCGTTGTTGGGTGCTGAAGCTAATGAAGCAGCATTAAAACAGGTTACTCGTCCGAGAATACTACATATTGCTACCCATGGTTTCTTCCAAGAAAGACCTGATTCGGAAGAGTTTACGTCAGGGGATAATGCCTTACTTAGCTCAGGGTTAGCATTAGCAGGAATTAACAACAACCAGCCAGACAATGATCTAGAAGATGGCATCTTTACAGCCTTAGAAGCAACGGGATTAAATTTATCAGGTACAAAGCTAGTGGTGTTATCAGCTTGTAATACTGGCTTAGGCAATATCAGTGCTGGAGAAGGAATCTATGGGTTGCGTCGAGCGTTGGTAATTGCCGGATCAGAAAGCCAAGTCATTAGTTTGTGGGCAGTAAATGATCAGGTTACCAAGGATCTAATGGTGTCTTATTATCAAGGATTGCAGGATAACCAAGGGCGTTCTGAAGCTTTGCGAAGGATTCAGTTGCAAATGCTAGGAAGTGCAGAGTATCAGCATCCCATTTATTGGGCGAGTTTTATTCCTTCTGGTAATTGGCGTTCTATGGCTGGGGAGTAGGGAATCGGGAGTCGGGAGTCGGGAGTCGGGAATCGGGAGTCGGGAGTCGGGAATCGGGAATCGGGAGTCGGGAGTCGGGGTAAGTATTCAGCCATCAGCTGTCAGCAGTCAGCTTGATGAATCCTGACCGAAAACCCTGAGGGCGCAAGCCCCTAGATTCTATCTATGGGGTTAGCCCGAACAGGAATTTATTCCCTGATTACTCGGGAACTTTAGCATCTTTGGATTCGGCAAAGCCGACGCTGCGCGAACGACTATAATAGTAAGTAAAGAAACTACACCAAAGGAGGTGAGAATAGAGTGCTGGTAATGGAGTTCAAGGCTGTCTTGAAAGAGAGTCAGAGAGTAGCAATAAATGAAGCTATTAGGACAGCTCGCTTTGTCAGAAACAAGGTGCTCCGATTCTGGATGGATAATCGTGGAATTGGAAAGAAAGAACTCTATCGCTACAACACTCAACTAAGGGATGAATTTGAATTTGTAAAACATCTTAACAGCCATGCTTGTCAAGCATCTGTTGAGAACGTAGAACGCGCTATTAAACGCTTCTTTGACAACTGCAAAAAGAAGGTTCCTGGCAAGAAAGGATACCCTAAGTTCAAGAAGTATTCTAGGTCAGTCGAGTATAAGCAATCTGGGTGGGAACTATCCCCAGACAAGAAATCTATAAAATTTACCGACAAGAAAGGGATAGGTCAAGTCAAGCTTAAGGGCACTTGGGACTTGTGGCGTTTCGACCAGAAACTCATCAAGCGGGTTCGTATAGTCCAAAGAGCTGATGGCTACTACATTCAGTTTTGCGTAAAAGTTGATACTTCAGAACAGTTACAAGCCACTGGCTGTAATGTCGGCCTAGATGTTGGCTTGAAAGAGTTTTATACGGACTCAAATGGATATGCAGAACCCAATCCTAGATTTTACAGAAAAGGCGAGAAACGCTTAAAATTCTATCAACGCCGAGTTTCCCGAAAAAAGAAAGGCTCCGCTAACCGAAAGAAAGCGATTAATAGACTAGGTAGACAACATCTTAAAATAAGTAGGCAGCGTGAAGAACATGCAAAGAGAGTTGCACGTTGCGTAATCCGGTCTAACGACTTGGTCGCCTATGAAGATTTGAGAGTTAAAAACCTGGTTAAAAACCATTGTCTGGCTAAATCTATTAATGATGCAGGTTGGTATCAATTCAGGAAATGGCTAGAGTATTTTGGCGAAAAATTTGGCAGGATTACGGTTGCAGTCAATCCTGCTTATACTAGCCAAAACTGCTCGGCGTGTGGTGCAGTAGTGAAAAAGTCACTATCAACCAGAACTCATGTCTGTGAATGTGGATGTGAGTTAGACAGAGACCACAACGCCGCAATCAACATCTTAACGAAAGCCTTGAGTACGGTGGGGCACACCGGAACTTATATCAACGCTCGGGGAGACTCGACCTCTACTCTTCCTGGTTCCGACCTGGTTGAGCAAGTTGGCTCGCTGAACCGAGAATCCCCCGATTTCTAATCGTGGGGAGTGTCAAAGCAATCTTAGTGGAACAGGCATCTTGCCTGTATCCTACCACAACCAAATAACCTTGGCCTTTGGCCACGCTACGCGAACAACCCTCAACCTGACAACCTTCAACCTTCAACCAAATAACCTTCAACATTAAACCTTCAACCTCACAACATTAAACCTTCAACATTAAACTACTCCCGCTCAACCCTACGATTCTTCACCGATAGGCTCGCCCAAATCAAAAACAATCACGAATTTAGCATCAGGCATAAGGCGTTTTAGAGCTTGCATATGGCCCTCCGCATTGGAACGGTTGCGGAACCGACGAACAACAACCCGTTGCATCTTGGGCAACAGGCGAACGATTGCCCACGGATGTAGGCGATTTGCATAAGTCATAATAAATCAGGTCTTCTTTTATAGGGGATTCAAAGCCAGCCCGGTGACTGTGGTAAATCTTGAGGCTGGCTTTTGTCATGGCACATTGCTAGTGTTTTATGACGTGATTTTATTATAACACAAAAATAAACTTATATTATAACATATTTTTAGAATTTTTGTTACAATTTTTTTAGGGAGCAGGGAATCGGGAGTCGGGAGTCGGGAAGAACGGGAAATGGGGAGAATTATCCCAGCTGCGATGAATGCTTACAAGATTTAATCAATTAAATCAGAATTATTGTTAATACAAAAAACTGTAATTATTGTTACTGTAATTATTGTATTGACGCAGTAGTTGCTTGAGTAAAAAATCAAGAATATATATGGATTATTAATGAGTTAATTGATTATGCAGTTTTGTATTTAAAATGTCTATTATTAAACTAAAAAAAGTTAACTTAGTCATATTTTGACTATTTAATATTGCCTCTTGCCTTTTGCCTCTTGCCTTTTGCCTTGCTAAAAAACATGTTCCATGGGTTTTAGCTTACCCATTACCAACCCCTGACAAAATAAATGCTCCCTGGCATGATAATATTAATAAAAATACTGGTATTATTGTGTTGAAATCCTTGACTCTATCTGTTTTCGTGATCGCCAAGAGCCAAGGAGGTCTAGATATTATCCTGAACCCCTTTGAGCTTTATACCTTACCCCTCCAGCAGTGGATTACTGCTGCAGTGAATTTCCTGGTTGACAATTTTCGTCCTTTCTTTCAAGGGATTAGTCTACCGATTAGCATCACCCTGGAGAGTATAGAATGGCTGTTGCTATCGATTCCTCCATTAATTTTACTGATTCTGATTGCCTTGATAGCATGGCAACTGGCTGGTGGCAGAATTGCGATTTATAGTGTTGCTGCTTTGAGCTTGATTGGCTTTTTGGGAGCCTGGACCCAAGCCATGGTATCTCTTTCCCTAGTGGTGACCGCTGTAGTGTTTTGCATGGTGATAGGCATCACCTTCGGTATTGCCTGTGCCAGTAGCGATCGCATTGAGAAAGTGCTGCGACCCCTGCTCGATGCCATGCAAACCCTACCGTCATTCGTCTATCTTGTGCCAGTAGTGATGTTGTTTGGGATTGGTGCAGTGCCTGGAGTAATGGCAACCTGTGTCTTTGCCATACCCCCCCTGATTCGCTTGACTAACCTAGGGATTCGGCAAGTGTCCACAGAAGTTGTCGAAGCTGCGATCGCATTTGGCTCAACCCCGACACAAATGTTATTCGAAGTCCAAATTCCCCTAGCCATGCCAACTATTTTGGCTGGAGTCAACCAAGCCATCCTCTTAGCCTTATCCATGTCAGTGGTAACCTCCATGATTGGTGTAGGAGGACTTGGACAGATGGTATTGCAAGGACTAGGTCGGGTGAATGTGGGACTAGCTGCTGTGGGAGGATTGAGCATCGTTCTAATCGCAGTAATGCTGGATCGGATCACTCAGATAGTCAGTCAAGGCAACAACCAAATCCCTTGGTTGAAACGAGGACCAATTGGTTTGGTGCGCTCTTCCACAGGTCAACAACTGGCTTGGGCTACTGTTGGAGCAACCATTTTACTGGCACTCCTGGGTTTTATGACTTGGCAACAACCCTCCCAAGCCCAAGTAACCACAGACTCTAATCTAGCCATGCCTGGTAAAGGGGTGAGCGTACAATCCGTCTATAGCAGCTTGCAAGAAGAACAATTCCAAACCGAAATTGTCAACATCGGTCTGGAAAAACTTGGTTACACCATCAAACAGCCAAAACAAATTGAATACGTCACCGCTTACCTGGCTTTGGGCAACGGCGACCTAGATTACACTGCTGTCAATTGGGACATCGGTCATAGACCCTTTGTTGAAAAAAGTGGTGGTGAACAGAAGTTAGAACGACTCGGAGTAAT
>NZ_JAAHHE010000569.1:0-3077 GCF_010692525.1 Moorena sp. SIO3B2 | reverse complement strand
ATATCCATCGCACAGTGCTAGATAATGGCATCGTGGTGATAGTAGTTGAAAATGCTGCTGCTGATATCATTGCCAGCCGTCTATTTATTCGGGCAGGTAGTCAGTTCGATCCACCAAACCAAGCTGGCCTATCTCACCTCGTCTCAGCAGTTATCACCAAGGGAACCCAAGACTTATCCTCCATAGACATTGCCGAACGGGTGGAGTCTATGGGGGCTCAACTTGGTGCTGATGCAGCTAACGATTATTTTATACTCTCCCTGAAAACCGTTGCAGCTGACTGGTTTGAAATGTTACAGCTAGCAGGACAGATTTTGCGATCGCCTAGTTTCCCAGATGCCGAAGTAGACCTAGAAAGGTACCTAACCATTCAAACTATTCGTGGGCAACAGGAGCAACCCTTTAGCATTGCCTATAAGCAATTGCGACAGGCAATCTATCAAGACCATCCCTACGGCTTTTCGGTGTTGGGAGAAGAAGCTACGGTATCTACACTGGATCGAGCTGACTTAGAACACTATCATCACACTTATTTCCGCCCCGATAACCTCATAATTAGTATTGCAGGTCGTATTAACTCAGAAGATGCGATTAAGCAGGTAGAGCAAGTGTTTGGGGATTGGCAAGTTCCCGATACACCCCTGAGCAAACCCTCCTTACCCTCCCCTATTGCCCAACCCTGCCAAGTGACCACTGCCCAAGACACACAGCAGTCCATTGTGATGCTGGGTTATATTACCTCAGCTGTACAAGAGGCTGACTTTGCTACCCTCAAACTCCTGAATACCTACCTGGGGAATGGTCTTTCTAGCCGCTTGTTTGTAGAACTCAGAGAAAAGCGGGGTTTAGCCTATGATGTCTCAGCATTGTTTCCGACACGCCAGTCAGCTTCTACGTTTATAGCGTACATGGGAACAGCACCGGAAAATACAGAAACTGCCCTGGTTGGTCTGGTTACCGAAGTGGAACGCCTTTGTTCTCAACAACTGAGTCAGGATGAATTGCAAGTTGCCAAAAATAAGCTTCTTGGTCAGTATGCACTAGGTAAACAAACCAATGGTCAGCTCGCTCAAGTCTATGGCTGGTATGAGACGATCGGGCTAGGAGTTGAGTTTGATAACCTATTTCAACAAGATGTGACAAAGGTTACTCCAGAGATGGCTCAAGCAGCAGCTAATCGCTATTTTATTGAACCTTATATTTCTCTAGTCGGACCGGCTGAAGCAATCAACTTCCTGAGTTAACAGAGCAGACCAAAAACTTCAGGTCTCTCCCGTGTTTTACCTTTTAACCGGGGGAGACCTGAATGTATTGTTGTCTATAAATCCGCTTGAATCGATAAAGTTAAATTAAGTCGTGACAAGATTTAATTCACTGTAAAGATATGGATTCTATAGACACCACTAACAGCATTATCGGTATAACTATCTTTGGATCAATAGCCCTTAGCTTAGGGAATTTGCCATCAGTTGCCCTTGAAGCCAATGGCGTTGTCCCAAAACTGGCTCAAGCAATTACCCCAGTCAAAATCAACCGACCAACTCTCGACATTGGTAGTGAGGGGGAAAGAGTATCTGAATTACAAGCAGTTCTTAAATTATTGGGGTATTACACAGGAGAGGTAAATGGGTTTTATGGAGATAATACTGCGATCGCTGTCTCCAAGCTCCAGCGAGAAGCGGGTTTAACTCCCCATGGCATCATGGGAGCTGCTGAATGGAATCTTCTGTTTCCAAGCATCCCACCCAATCCAACATCCTCAACCTCTACTTCCAATCCCTTACCCTCAGCAAGTAGAACACCACCGACCACCTCTGATGGCATCTCAGCTTCATCGTTTCCGACGCCTTCCATCACAGAAGCTATTACCCAAACCACCACAACTCGTCCCAACCCTTCCTCTCCAGCAACCAGCACTAGCTTTGGTAATCGCACTACCACAACAGGCAATTCGGTCACTGTTGAGAGAACTAAGCCTAGCGCTATAACTTTACCAATTCTCCGACAAGGTATGCGTGGTCCAGCCGTCCAGCAATTGCAGAGGCGACTGAAATCTCTTGGTTTTTTAAAAGCCACAGTGGATGGGGTATTTGGAGAGGTTACGAAAGCCGCAGTACAAGCGGCTCAGCGCAAGTTCAAACTAGAACCTGATGGCATTGTTGGTCCTGCTACTTGGAATGCTTTGCTACGTTGATGAAATTTTTGTTGAACGCGATGGACTTCGTCCCGCTTTCAGCGATCGCGTGGCCGAAAGGCCATGGTTGATGATTGAACTGTCAACTGTTCAATCATCAAGCGTCAACAACACACTAGTTATATTTTTGCTGGTTGACTAATGATCATTCTTGATTGATATTACTGCTTTGGTTATTTCTGCTGCTTGAGTTCGTGTTTAAATAGGGAACTAATTCCTAAAGCTCCCAAAGCTAAAATCCCTAGGGTAGAAGCAGGTTCGGGAACTCTTTCACCTGTAGACAATGACAGCTTCGCACCAGATACAATGGCATCATCTCCATAAAATACCGGAATCTTGCCACTATTAGCATTAAAGACGTTCACGATTTCTCCTGAGTCGTAAAACTCCAGTAAATTTAAAGACAGCGATTGCTTAGTTCCTACTGATAAATTGCTGAGCGGAGCAATAAGAATAGTATCCAATCCTATGATCCCAAATACATCGGTAGTAATCAGGACGTTGTTTGGTGTCAGGTCTAAAGTTAGTTCCGCTTGCAATACGTCATTTATTGATGTTGCCAAGTCAGAAAAATCAAAGCTCCAACTTGTCTGTTCATCAATCCCATTACCAAGGATTTTATCCCCATTCTTTTCTATCGTAAAATCGCTGTTTTGTAGGGTTTGACCAATACTGGGATTTAGTATTGTTGAAGGAGTTGAGCTCCCAATCGCTTCAGCTGTTAAATCAAGACGACTAGCCAAGGCTTTTTCAGGGATTAAGCAACTGCTCAAAACCACGGCAATTGTAGCCACTGAGAACACTTTTAAAGTAAGCATTTTAATGATCCCAAACCAAAAATCACGTTAGTGTTGATGGAAAAATAACTTTATTATACTTCCTT
>NZ_JAAHHE010000568.1:0-3083 GCF_010692525.1 Moorena sp. SIO3B2 | reverse complement strand
GTTTTGTAGGGAACAATACTTGCCCCATCACACACCACTCGTGAAAAGGGAGAGTAAGCATAATTGTAGTGTTGAAAACAATAAGATTTAACACCATACTGTTGCAATTTTTGATAGAGAGTTTGGGTAGGGAAAAGGCTTTGCTCAGAAATGCCAGTTGTTTGCAAGGTTCCCCGTTGCTTATCACCCGCAAACGAAAACATCAACGGAGCAATAATATCATCCAACAGCGGCTCATAGTAAAACCAATGGAAGACACCACTCTCACCAACCGGAAGCCCTGAGTGAATAGTAGTCACATGAGCAGCAGTTGTAGAAGGAAACTGGGTAGTCAATTTAGAAGCGACACCTTCCACTACAAACCGCTTCAAAAATTCCGATTGTTCAACATAGTCCTGAAAAAAGCGCCACCCGAAAGCATCAACAAAAATCAGAATAACCTTATCATAGCGTTCCGGTAATTCTCCTAATACACTCCTAGGTAATCCCATGTTTCCTTGACCCGTGAGCAGATGATAGATCATCTGGGGAATCTGGGAGAAACAATAGGAGTCATAAAGGGGCTTACCAATGTTGTCATTTAGTCTAGCGTTTTCAATAGCTTTTAAGGAGTCAGAGTTAATCATAGATAGCAAGGGAACAGGGAATCGGGAATCGGGAACAGGGAACAGGGAATCGGGAGTCGGGAATCGGGAATCGGGAATCGGGGAAAAATCCTGTTTAGTTCATTACTATATGGAAACGCTATTCTATAGGATTTGTTAATCGATAATTTAAACTACTTTAAATTTAACACAACCAAAAAAAAATATCAAATTTATTTTTAAAAAAATCCTATTTATAGCGGTGGATCGCCTAATGAGGTATATAGTATTTTTTTCCTGTTCCCTGTTACAGGTTACCTGTTACCTCTTAGAGGATATCTGAAAAGTTTTTTGATACTGAATTTTGCCCCCCTAGCCCCCCAATTCTGGGGGGAACAAGAATCAATTTGCTGGTATAAATCCCCCGAGCGAGGGATTGCTCGCTCGGGGGATTTAGGGGGCTTTGATCTAGCAAATCATACTTTTCAGACAACCTCTTATAATATACAGTATTTTTTTTTTATGTTCTCTGTTTCCTGTTCCCTCAACAAAAAAAAACTTTTCCAAAACCCTTGACAATAATATTTACAATCATTACGATTATAAATATAAATAAAAAGCAAGAGGTTCACCTTATGCCTTCAAAATTACCGCCTAACTCAGATAATAATCCTGACGAGTCTTCCCCAAAAAAAATCCCTGTTCAGCATATTTTAAAGGGGTCCCGCAAGGCCATACTTAATACGATGCATACCCTGTATGTACTTCGTTACACGGAAATTTCCGACTGGACTCCTCTTCAGCCGACGGGCATTCCGGGAGAGTTCATTACAATTACCGTCAAGTACTTGATTATCCCGTAAAACCTTAAATTCCTGGGGGGTTTTCCCCCCGGCAAAACCATCGGGTCTAATCAGATAGGATCATGTCTGGATAGGTGAAAAAACTGAATGACATAGCGATGCAGCGCGGTCTTGGGGGTTTCCCCCATGAGCGACTGCATCAAGACAAGGTGAATTTTCTAGCCGTGGATAGTATTTCTGCGGCTATTTTTTTGGGGTTAGGAGGTTGAAGGTTGAAGGTTGAAGGTTGAAGGTTGAAGGTTATTTTGTTGAAGGTTGAAGGGTGAAGGTTAGGAGGTTGAAGGTTAGGAGGTTGAAGGTTAGGAGGTTAAAGGTTAAAGGTTATAAGGTTAGCAGGTTGTTCGCGTAGCGTGGCCAAAGGCCAAGCTTGTTCGCGTAGCGTGGCCGAAAGGCCAAGGTTATTAGCTTAAAAGAAATGCTTGATTTCAATTAGTAAGAATATAGCACTACGCATTAAGGTGTTTGAAATTCATAAATTCCGAAACTTAGTCATAGCTGACTTCTGACTTCTGACTTCTGACTTCTGACTTGCGCGTAGCACTATAATGCTGGGATTGGTGAGATTCTTGATATTCCCACACTTCCCTTCTTTGCTTGACAAAGTAAGAGATATTGGTTTACTATCCTAGATTAATTTTAAAAAAAATATTGAGAAAATGTTAAGGCTTTGGGGAATGTCTGCTCTGTTCGTGGTAGGTTGTTATCGCAACCTGAGACAACAAAAGTTTTAGGTTAACAATGATCATCAAATGGAGATATGATGGTGAATTTTCAGTCTATCGGGAAGAAAGTTGCTTCCTTCTTTCTTTTAGTTGCTTTGTGCTTGTCTGTTTTCGTTGCTAACCCTGCTGTAGCTCAAGCTCGTGAGCTTTATGGGGCTGTTAATTCAGATGGTCAAGTATGGTATGGTGAGGGTTTCAAAAGCCGGGAACTCGACGGAGGTATTTATCTTATACAGTTTCAAGAAGGATTTCAAAGTCTGCCAGCACCTACTGTTTCTATATATGGTTCGCCGTGGAAGACTTTCAATATGTCTGCTGCAATTGTTGAAGTCGGACCCGATTATTTGGTCGTACAAACTTCTTCTCCAGATCGTCCTGCCGATAGTGCCTTTACTTTTACGGTTATTGGCGACTAATTACATTTTGGATTCTGTAAAATCCTAGGAATCAAAGTAAGGATTCAGCGAACAGCTATCAGCTATCAGCTGATAGCTGACAATTTCAATTAGCAAGAATAATCCTGGGATTAGTGAGATTGTTGAATGCGATCGCGTAGCGTGGCCTATTGGCCATGGCTTCCCACACTTCCCGACTCCCGATTCCCGATTCCCGATTCCCGACTCCCGACTACTATATACTTATTTCCAATTCCAGTTAAGACCAAAACTTGAGGAGCAGGGGTGATGACTTCAACAGAGAAAGTACTGGTGGCGGGTGCTACAGGTGGGGTTGGACAGCTAACGGTGGCCAAGCTACTAGAGAAAGGTTTTCAGGTTAGTGTTCTGACTCGCAGTGCTGAAAAAGCTCAGGAAATGTTTGATAACCGAGTAGAGATTATAGTTGGTGATATCCGCTATCCCTCTAGGCCGTGTTTTCAAAGTTTTCCGCAAGATTTAGATCCCCCCCAACCCCCC
>NZ_JAAHHE010000567.1:0-3108 GCF_010692525.1 Moorena sp. SIO3B2 | reverse complement strand
GTTGCATATCCCCGCACGCAACACCCGCACTAAGGCTTCATCAGAGGGTGGTGATGGCACAGGTAGGTCAGTGCGCAGTTGCAGTTGCTGGTTTTCGAGCCAGAGTCCTTTCATTGTTGGTTGTTGTGACAAGATTCTAGAAATTGCTTCCTATTTCTTATCTTAATCGGTGGGATTGCTGAATTGGAGTAAGCTAAAAATCCTAGCAATTTCGGAAATTACTACTACACATCGATTTCATATGGGTGAATCTGATTAAAGCTGTTTGATCCGGTGGTGCGTTACGGGACGGGCTTTTTAAACACTGGCTATCAAGAAAATTAGAACCTGTGGGTGGTGCGTTACGGGACGGGCTTTTTAAACACTGGCGACCGAGAAAATCAGTACCAGCCCGTCCCTAACGCACCCTACGCAACTAAACCTCGCTCCAGCCATCAATTGTAGCCATCAAAATATTCACCAAAGGATGGTCTATGGCTTCCTTGAAAGCTTCTACTCCTCCTGCTTTCAGGGCATTGATCACCTTGGATTTTAGGGTTGGGTTAGTCTCAATTTGGTCAATAACTTCACCTACAACTATCATCTTCTCTTTGTTGGTTGTAGTGGGATTACTCTGGGATAGTTGGTTGAGGAGTTGCTGGATTTCTGCTGCTGCTTCGGCTAAGCTTTGTTTTTGCTCTGATGTCAAATTAGTAATGTTAAATTCTTGTCTAGCATTGTCGTTGGCAATAGCAACATTAGGATTAGTAGCGTGGCTTTGGTTTATCTCAACATTACGTGAATTATCTGACATATCACTCTCCGCTTTAGCTGTATTTGTAAGATTGATTATTGGATTTGATGACTGATGGCTGGTCAAAGCAGCTCTAACAAATTCCTTATAATCTTGATTATGACTTCTTTCAGCCTCTAAAAAAGCAGCTTGTTTCGCTGCTTCTAACCTAGCTTCATAAACTGCCAAAAATTCTGTTTCAAATTTACCTTTATCCGTGGCTTCTGGAACTTCCAAGGTAAGTAAAACATCATTGCCTTTCTTTTCAATGGCTTGAATCGAATCACTAGTAATTGCAGGATTGTCCGCCATTATTTTTTGAAAGGCTTGACGAAATGCTTCTGGATTAACACCATTACGTAGCAGAATCTGGACGGTATTGATAATCTTGTTATAGAGCTTTTCAAAATCCCCTGGTTGGAAAACCCGGTCAGGGTCATAGGGACGACGCTCTCGACTTCCTTGAGGATTGGGATTCTCTAGTAAAAAGACATACTGACAATCAATATTAGTTAAGGTAGTTGTTGAGTCAATATTCCACGCTTCTAAACAAGCTCCAGTAAAATAAGCATGAGTAAAATCAGTACCAATTGCTTGAGCGTCAGTTAAATTAGCCCATTCTAAATTAGCATCCTCTAAGGTGGCTTCGCTAATATCAGCCAGTTTGAGATTAGCCTGATTTAAATTAGCTCCTTTTAAATTTGCGCCTCTGAGATTGGCATTACTATAATTATTATTATAACCATTACCACTAACCAATAATTGTCTGACAACAGTATCAGCTAAGATAGTTTTACCTGGTCTAGCTCGGTCAAGTTTAATAGTATTTTGCCAACAGGTACGAGTAAGCGTAGCCTTTCTTAAATCTGTACTTTTGAGGGTAGCTCCGGTAAAATCAGCATCGGTTAGGTCAGCGTTGTAAAAACTGGTACCTCCTGTAGCAGCCAAAGCAATAGCAATAGTGCGAATCCAGGCATCTCGGGGGTTCCCTTTTAGCCCACGCCAGCCCAGGTAAGCACCAAGTAATACTAAGACTAATGCCACAGCTATGGCTACGACCCATGAGCCACCGCTGGCTAATTCCCAGTCACTGGCGATGGCGATGGCGATGGTAATAAAGATGGTGATTGCGACAGGGAAGGCGACAGGGGAGGCGAGTATGATGGTGATAGCGAAGGCTACGGCGATTATAAAGGCTACGGCGACGGGAAAAGCGATGGTGATTGTGAAGGCGAAGGCGAAGGCGGCAGCGATAGTAATGGCGATTATAAAGGCGATAGCGATGGTAAAGGCAATGGCGATAGCAACGGCTACAGCGGCAGCGACGGCGACTTCTGAGCCGATACCTTGACGCAGGATAACACTATATACTATAATTAGAGTCACCAAAGCTATCCAACCGGAGACTGGGTCATCTAAGCTGTTAGAGTCAAAGAATGACGCTACTAAAGCTCCACCAAGTAAGGAGGCAATTCCTGATAGTCCTGACACTATCCAGGAAACTAACAGAAGAACAGTTACCCAGCGTTTTTGTAATCCAGCCTTCGCCTGACAGAACTTAGTTCCGGTTAGAATAGCATTCTTAAAGTTCGCGCCTCTAATATCAGCTTCACTAAAATCTGCTCCTGAAAGGTCTTTTCCTTGGAATGACTGACCTCTGAGATTTTCCCTGCGGAAATCCCTTTGTCCATTCTTATATCTGGTTATAACGTCATTAGCTTTCATTAGTCGTTTATCAGCTATCAGCTATCAGTTATCAGCGGTCAGCATTCAGCATTCAGCATTCAGCATTCAGCATTCAGCATTCAGCATTCAGCTATAAGCTCTTAGTTATCAGCTTTTGAATAAAACAAGCTGACCACTGAAGGCTGACGGCTGACCGCTGATGGCTGACAGCTTTAGTTAAGTATTAATAATTAGATTATTTTTGCTGATTAATTAATATCGATGTATTTACCCTGACTTAGGGATTAGAATCCCTAGGTAAAACCGAAGGAAGAGAGTCTTGATGATAAACTGGGTTCAGTATATTCACTGAATATTATATCAGATTTTCTGAGTGAAGCAAATTAAGAAACTTTAAAAGTATAGCGCTAGTATTAGTCTGAAAAGTCCCCCTTATTAAGGGGGATTTAGGGGGATCTCAACCCTGAAGCAGATCCGGAATCGATCCCCCCCAACCCCCCTTATCAAAGGGGGGAGTAATGAAGGGGATCTCAACCCTGAAGCAGATCCGGAATCGATCCCCCCCAACCCCCCTTATCAAAGGGGGGAGTAATGAAGGGGATCTCAACCCTGAAGCAGATCCGGAATCGATCCCCCCCAACCCCCCTTAT
>NZ_JAAHHE010000566.1:0-3111 GCF_010692525.1 Moorena sp. SIO3B2 | reverse complement strand
CCTCTAAAGTAGCAGAAGCGATCGCGATCGCCCGCCGAACCCTAGGTATTGTTTGGCAAAATATTATTATTGCTTTGGCAGTGAAAGTCGTCTTTATTGCCCTGGGCGCGATGGGGGTAGCAACTCTCTGGGAAGCTGTATTTGCCGATATGGGAGTGGCTCTATTAGCGATTCTTAATGCTAGTCGGGTATTGCAAATAAGGGAGGGGTGAATATGTGTAGAAATTATTTAAGCTTTTAACTATGTTCATGCAACACATCTCTTGTAAACTGAGGAGAATCAGAAGGAATAGGGTTTTGTTGCATTCGCTCAACAAGTAACCTTAAAAAATTTTTTCTAGCCTCAATATCGGTAATCTGAGGAGGAATGACTTGAGGGGAAAGCTCCATCATAATAAGAATTAGGGGTAGATTAGTTAGTTACTTAAAGTTTAGCCTATACAAAGGTAAGCATATGCGCTACGCGCAATCGGTGCTTTTAGCTGCGACCCGTGGTGAATTTAATTCTTCATGGGTCAAGCGCACCTAAGGAAGATGATTTTATTTATGCTTTCATTTGTTTTAAGGCTTCAGGTGAAGGGTATCTATTTACCTCAATCAACAATTGTCTTTCTAAAATGCGATCGCTACTATTAAACTGTAAAATTCTGGCTGTGACTTCCCCAATATCTGTTAAAGATTGAATCATTGCACCCTCAAGACGAAAATGCTCAGACCATTGCTCTCGTCTAGGATTAAAAAATCTCACCAGATCACCTGTGGGCCAAATAATTGACCCTAAATCTGTTCCTTTATTTAGGTTACAATACAAACAAGCATAGGCTAAATTTTCCGCAGTCGTTTCACCCCCATGCTTGACACTAATAATGTGGTCAAATTGACACCCACCGCTATCCTGTTCAGAAATCAGACAATATTCACACAAACCTTTAGCCCGCTGACTGACTAATCGTTTCAGTTCTTTAGTGATATACTGTCTAGGCATAATTAATTTATTTATATACTTCTCTCTATACTAAGAGACAGATTTAAGGTATTGATGAGCTCTAGCTTTCGTCAATCTAATTAGATGTTCGACCACTAAAAACTGTTCAAGTTCGTTTTTTTCAGATGGGGATAAATCTCCTAATTTTGCTCGTTCCACTAAATCGTCTATCTGTTCCTTTGTAGCTTCCGAATATTTAAAATTAGTCACACTTTCTGGGCTAGTTCCTTGAGCAATAAAATTAATAAATTCATCGTATATTTTTTGATTTTTTACTAAAGTCGTCATGGTCACATTCCGAACAACGATAACAATGGGCAACTATATTATAGACAATCAGGGGATAGAATTGGTAAAATCAATATCTCTTGATCGATTTCTTGCCGATAGGCAGCAATTTCAGGCTGTAGATCGTCAAAGGTCGGGTCATCCTTAAACCATCCAAATTTATCCAGCCAAGGATTTCCTGTCTTCCCTAGTAGGGGAATGTCAACTTCAACTACTTCAACCTGATTAGTTAGATAGTCAAGTAGTTGGGCTTTAAGCTGATTGATGGCAGCATCACGGCTATTTTCTACAACCATGACTTCGGGCCATTCTTTGGCACGGGCGATATATTTATCGTTTTCTCTACTGAGGATAACTTCATAAATCATGACTCCATTTCCTGCTCATCTTTAGTGGCTATTTCAATTTTACCTCTTACTCTAGAGCGACAACCACTTTGCCCTGATGTTTGCCTATACCGAAATACTGGATCATTTCAGGCACTTCACTTAATGTGTAAGGGCCATCTAGCACGGGCTTGACATCGCCAGCTTTGAAAAGCTTATTGATGTAATCCAAATCCTTGTTTGGTTTGAGAGTAACCAGACAGACTCTCTTATTGCTAAATATACGAATGATTGCCTGCAAGAGTAATACCTGAAAAAGACAAGCGGTGTCCCCCCCAACCGTTACATAGGTTCCCTGGGGATTCAGTACACGTAGATAATTGAATATCGAGCGATTTGTCTTGGTATCTAGTATCAAGTCGTACCGTTCCTTGCCCTGTGTAAAGTCTTCCTGGGTGTAATCGATCGTTTGCCCAAATCCGACTGAGTGCATCATGTCGAATTTATCAGAGCTATCCACTCCAGTCACGTCAGTCACGCCAATGGATTTGGCGATCTGCACAGCCAACGTACCAACACCACCACCTGCACCGTTGATCAATACTTTTTGTCCGGGCTGGATCTGTCCTTGATCAACCAAACCTTGTACTGCTAGCATTGCGGCATGGGGAAGTGCTGTGGCTTCAACAAATGTCATGGGGTCAGGCTTCAAGGCTAAAGCCGTTTCAGGCACACAGACATACTCGGCAAATCCACCAAACCCACATTCAGAAATATCTCCATAGACCGCATCACCAGGTTTAAACTGCGTGACATTGGGGGCGATCGCTTCAACTCGTCCGGCGATTTCAGCACCAGGAATTGGGATGTTTGGCTTAAACAGACCACAGAGCAAACGGATATAAAATGGTGTGCCTCGCATCAGGCACCAGTCCCAGTCATTGATCGCTGTGGCCTGAATTTTGACTAAGACTTCACCCTCCTTCGGCTTTGGTTTTTCTACCTCTTGAAGCTCAAGCACATCTGATGAACCATATTTTGTTAAAACAATTGCTTTCATGAATTTCTATGTCTTTGATAGTGGTGTATTCCATTGCTGATGTGGACCGGCTTACCCTCCAAATTCTGTCACCATAGTTTCCAAAAAATGCTTTACCTCTTGGGGCGATCGCAAATGGTAAACCTGCTTTGTTGCTTTAGCCGCTTCCACATAAGTGCGGTACTTGGGCGTTAGCTTTTTATGACACAACCAGACCGTGTTATAGGAATTCAGTGTGCCTTTTAGTAGGGGACTATTTTCAGGCCAGCCTTCCGGTGGCACCCAAAGACTTTTAGCAAATCGCTTTGTGACCCACCAGTAATGTCGCAGCACAGCCATATCGAGATAGACCAGGGTATCGGCTACATCTAGCCGTTGCCACACGGTATCGAGTGAGCCAAATCCATCAACGATCCATTGCTCCTGTTGCAAGAGGTGATCATGGGCGGCTTTAAACTCGGCATGGGGCACCT
>NZ_JAAHHE010000565.1:0-3125 GCF_010692525.1 Moorena sp. SIO3B2 | reverse complement strand
ATTAGCATAACGAAAAGCAAAGTAATCCCGGAGTAGTAGATGTCGAAAACAATAAACCTGTTTTTCAGAAGTCTCAAATAATAATTGGATAGTTCTAGCTAAGCGAGTAAAAGCATGTCTCTGTTCCAGTTGAGGGATAACTTTAGAAAAAATTGGCTCTTCTATTTTAGTATTATCGGGTTCTGAATCACTCATCATCACTACCGCAATTGCCCCTAGCTTTTCCTTGAGTTCCTCTGCGGAAGAGCATGGTAGGTTTTGTTGAGTTCTGTTTTCTTTTTTATCCTTTTCTCTACTAAACCCTTGTTCGATAAATCTGTCAAACAATTGTTCGTGAGTGCTAACTCTTGAAAACTGTTTGACTTCGCCGTCGCTCTCTTGATTTTGGTAGGTCGAAATTAATGTATATAAAAGAAATGGCGTGCGAACCATCTTGAGTAAATCTGGACTATTATCCAGTAGATTCCAGAGTCTTGCCCCTTGTTGATTATCCTTAAAAATAGAGTTAGACGTGACATACTGTTTAATTTCTGCTTCACTCAAACGATTGAGGACTACTGCACCATTTAACTTGAGTGGATTGTTATTATCATTACCCGTTATCTCTTCATAATCTCTACGGCGACAGCTAATCACCATCGGAACTTGCTGGAAACCATCAAGAGAGTTTAAAGTCTCAATAAATTGAGCACGATAGTCTTCACGAGGGGCATTTGGATCTTGTGGTTTTTGAGATACATTTAACGGAAGTTCATCTAATCCATCAAGTAGTAACAATACTTTTTTTTCTCGAATTTGTTTTTGTAGAAAATCTTTGTTTATAAATTCTTCGTTTTGGTTTGTTTGCTTGGCTAACCAGTGAATGATACTCTCTTGACTTATTTCTTTTCGATCATTATAAATTTCAGTCCAGGTGTAAATTTCCGCAAAAATTGGCAACAATGACCTTTGAGTCTTAAGTCGCTCTTCTACCTTTTGGATAGCAAATTTAATCATTGAGATGCTTTTACCGCCCCCTGGCTCACCAAGAAGTAATAATCGACTATTGTATTTATGGAAACTCTCATCTAAACCAGTAAAGCTTAATTTACTGGAGATTACTTCCTTACCTATAGCCTTGGGATTATCTTCATAAGTACGCTCAAAGGGATAAATTTCAAAAGATTTTTTGGTTAATTTTTCCTTAAGAGACTGGTGTAATTCTTGCAAATAGTTGCTGACTATATTTTTAGATACCATAGTTTTGGTTATTTTAAAATAAGGGTTGTTTTGTGCCATTGTATGGCTAAACTATAGATGCCACCCTGTTCTTTAAAACCCAACTACTATGATTTGGGGTTATTCTGGGGAACTAAAATTCCATCAATATAATCTCTGAAAGGGTAAGATAAAATAGAGTTGGGACTTAGTTCCTCGAAAATGCCTAAAGCAAGAGCTAACAGTAGGATTTATAACTAGCTTTTGCTGCCTCTCGATCTTCTGCCAGTTCTTCAGGAGTCATTTTCTGGAGTGCTTTTTCATAATAAGCCTGATTAGGTTTCCCTGTATTAATCACACTTTGAAGTAATGGAGAACGTTCACCCTCTGGATAACGAGCTTTCATGTACTCTGTATAACTTGGCATCTGTGACCTTGTGGCACATTCTAAGGAATAAGCCAGTATATCTCTGCGCCCGTGATATTTATCATTAATATCCCCTAGTTTTTCTCCAATCAAGTCTATTTGCTCGTCCTTAGCACCAGCAGCAGCAGCGACCGCTAGAACTATAGCAGTACGTTCCTGGAAGGAGGCACAAGCACCACCAACACAAAATCCGGCGTGTGCATCATTTGCTCTGCCATCAAGTGCCACTGTTCCTCTGCCAATCATCGGTATTTTTCTAGTTTCTCCATTAGGAGTTTTGAACGTAACAGAACCGAAAAAATTAACACCATCTTCTATGAAGGGTTCGAGGGAACTTTCTATAGTAAGAGGTTGCCGTGGCTGGTTATCAAGGATTAATTCTACGTCAACGCTTTTTGTTGATACATCCTCTGTTTTAGTTCTATCCCCATCAGGATCGGCGTAGGCATTGCCAGTTTCAATAAACTTGATATCTAAGATTTTATTATTAAATCTAATTCCAATCGCTTGCAAGGCATCAACTTGTGTGTCTGGATCAGATAGCTTACTGATTATTTCTGATATAGTTACCTGTTTCCAGTCTAGAGTTGTGTAGGGATTACCTTCTCTGGCTCTAATTGGATACTCCATATTGGGTATTAGTTCATTACATAAGTTTACTCTAGTATAGAGAATAGGTTAATTACTTTTTGTGCTTAATTTTACGTTAGTTATTATTTGTTTAAAACATCTTAGCTTTTAAAAATTTACCCAATTATCCCTTGTCCGAGTATCGCTCCAAAGCTTGTGCGGCAGGTTTGTAGCCACCCGTTTTTTTATCTATATCCTTGAGAGCCTTTTGGACAGCCTCTCTAACGTCAGATATAGCATCATTACGCCACCTATCCACAAGGATTGTTTGCACCAATTGGGTTTTATCTAATTGCTGGTTTGAAATATTTAAATTACCTAATGCTTCGATTACAGACACCCGTGCTACCCAATCTCCCTCTTCTAAATCTTTTAGTTTTTGAATAAGTGGCTCTAAGGCATCGCTATCTCCATGTTTACCTAGAGCCTTAGCGATCGCTACACATTCATCTGGGTCTTTGTTAGTCTTGTTATTATTGAGTTTATCAATAAGCTCACTTACAGACATATTCTCAAAATTGACCGATTGCAACGGATTATGGTCTGTTAAAAACTTGGAATGAGTAATTTTTTCTGCTAACAGTTTTTCCGCCTCTTTTGGATAAACTAGCTTTAAGTAATTAAATGCATTTAGTCTATCTTCACTAGTTGAACGATTAGAATCTATAATATATTTTTTTAATGCCTCCTTGGCAGCATTACGGACATTACTAAATTTATCTTGTCTAATAGCTTGGTATAAGACATCTATCCCTACGGGAGGGATTAATTTCCCCAAAGCTTGTGCTGCTTGCAGACGCACAAAACTATCATTATCCCCCAAAGTGTTAAGTAGAGCCTGAATTGCCTGATTATGATTGGCAGTGGCTGT
>NZ_JAAHHE010000564.1:0-3127 GCF_010692525.1 Moorena sp. SIO3B2 | reverse complement strand
AATGTTGCTACCGCCCTATCTCATGGTGGCAGAGTCAATATTGTAATTCCTAAGCTAGCGAAAAAAAGTGAAGCAGGCGTAAGAGACCCCTATGCCTTACTCAATTGGCTTGGTGTAACTCAAGCAGGAAAAATAGACGAAAGTATCGGAGCGTTTAAACGTTCTTTCGGTACACACTTCATGAAAAGGTCGAGGCAGGAAGAAAAAGTTCGAGAGCAAGGAGGAAAGCTAGCAGCAATTAAAAATAAAATTTATGGAACAGAACTTTATGGCATAAATTTAGCTGTTGGTGGTATTGGTGATACAGATTTCAACAGTGATATAATTTTGCCAGATGGAGCCCACGGACATTTGCTGATTGTTTTTCGACCTCCAACTACAGAAAAATTCGGAGCTCTAGAGGTTGGAGTAGAAACAACTGCTCCAGGTGGTGCGAGTAACGAGGGATACGTTCATAACTGGAAGTCAACAGAAGCAACCGCAAACCCTCTATCTAGTGCGGGAGGTGCTAAAGCTGAAAAACACGGAAAAGGAAAGCTCGATTGGAATCGCCTCAGTATAGTTTCTCTCGACGAGATAGATCAAACTACAGTAGTAGCAAAGGAAATGGAAAATTGGCTTGAAAAATTGGAAAGACTAAAAGCTTTCTATGATTTATTGGAAAAAAATGAGAGAATAATTACTCAAGACTTAGTTGGTAAACGAGACAATTTTAGGGGTAAAATCACCTCATAATATACAAACTATTAAATATTTCGTAAAACTCATGGGTAATCTACGACAAAGCCAAACCACAAAAACACTCACTTCTCAACAGCAACAACCATCACCTAGTACCAAGCCAGAGCTCCACCCCATAGAAGAATTGCAAGGGATAATCGGCAACCGGGCACTAGGTCATCTAATTAAGTCCCAGCACCAAAACTCTCACTCAGAAGCTGGTTACCAACAGAAAGTTGCTCGAACTATTGACCCTCTGCTGAGTAGTCTTTCCCCTGTTACTGGGCAGTCAATTCAGCGAATGCCAATGTTTAGGGGACTTTCCCATGAGTTAAGGGGCAATTGGCAGCAGGGCAATCCAGTGCAGCCAAAGCTAACTATTGGTCAAGTTGGGGACAAGTATGAGCAAGAAGCCGACCGAGTAGCATCTGAAGTAGTAAGACAGATTAACCCACCAGTTTCTAGTCTCTCCACTCAACATGAGTCGATTCAACGTCAAGACGAAGAAAGCACTAGCCATAGTAGCACGATTCGAGCGCTAGCCCAGGGCAAGGTAATTTTCGCGGGTTGGTACAATGGTTGTGGCAATACAGTTAAGATTGATCACGGCAATGGTTTGGTGACACGCTATGCTCATAACCGTAAACTATATGTGAGCCAGGAACAGGTGGTGCAGCAAGGGGAACCAATCGCAGCAGCTCGCTCTAAAGTTCGTTCTACTGCTCCTCACCTCCACTTTGAAGTCCTTATGCATAAGACACCACGATCTCCAAGTATCTACATCAGAAGGCAATGTTTTGAATACAGCTAACAAACCCAAATCCTTCAAAAGCTTACATTATCTGAATAATTTATAGCTTCTTTAAAAAATTTTCTGTTAATTTAACCAAAGTTTTATTACCAGATGAATTACTAGTGACAAGGGCTATTGGCATAAAACTTTCTATAGCCTTGGCAACATTGATATCCAGTCGAGAGCAGCACAAAGCAATTAGTTTTATATCATGTCCGGATAATTAGTTATAAAAAACCATTACCCTTGAAACCTTACTCCTTTACTTCAGCATAGCTGCCTTCTGCCTTCTGCCTTGCTTTCTCTCCTAGTATAAGTATTCAACCGGACATGATATTACTCATCGCGATCGCTCCGGTTCTCCCATATTTCTATCACTCCCACAATCCCTTTGACCTCAAAGGCTATATGATAATTACACTGTGACTTTTGCCGACTCTTAATTTAACCAAGCTCATGGGTAATCTACGACAAAGCTAAACTAAAAAAACACTAACTTCTCAACAGCAACAAGAGTTCTTGTAGGGTGGGCAAATGGACATGATTCCTAATTAAATTACCAAACTATCATAATTTGCCCACCCTACCCCTGAGGTGAGCAAATCCACTACCGTCTACCCTGTTGTTAATTGGTTTATCGGTTAAAATTGTAGAGCAAGTCAAAAAAATCTTAACCTGCTGAATAGGTGACAAGCAAGACCGATCGCCTGATTTTGTAGGGTGGGCAAATGGGCATCAGAGCTGATGAAATGATCAAATTCCCAAAATTTGCCCACCAAACCCCTACTGGCACAATTGGAGACAACCCTGAAATGGTACAAGCACAACCTAAAATACTGACATTGGAGGAGTTTCTGAAACTACCGGAAACAAAGCCTGCTAGTGAGTACCTTGATGGAAAAATTATTCAGAAGCCCATGCCTCAAGGAAAACATAGTCGTCTTCAAGGAGAACTAATACCCGCAATCAATAGTTTGGTAAAAGCTAAAAAAATTGCTTGCGCTTTTCCTGAATTACGTTGTACCTTTGGGGGTCGCTCAATAATACCTGACATTTCAGTATTTCTTTGGAACCGAATTCCCTGTGATGATAATGGAGAAATTGCCAATGTATTTAACCTGACTCCAGATTGGACTATTGAAATCTTATCTCCAGACCAAAGTCACACAAAAGTAACCAAAAATATTCTTCATTGCCTCAAGCATGGAACCCAGATCGGTTGGTTGATTGACCCAGAGGAAAAAACTGTGTTTGTTTACCATTCTAAACAAGAAATTGAGGTATTCGATCAACCCGATATGTTACTTCCTGTACCATCTTTTGTAAGTGAGCTAAATCTTACAGTTAAGGATTTATTTGCCTGGTTATTACTGTAACTATAGCAATTCTACGACTTGTGAGGTACACAATTTCTAGATTTTAGGGAACAGGGAACAGGGAACAGGGAACAGGGAAGAGATAAGAGGGAAGAGGAACCCACCCCTAACCCCTCCCAGGAGGGGAAGAGGGAATAGCGATGCGCTGCATTCAGTGCGTACGCTCTTGTAGGGTGGGCAAATGGACATGATATTTGATCTAATTGCCTTTCTCTCATAATTTGCCCACCCTACCCTA
>NZ_JAAHHE010000563.1:0-3136 GCF_010692525.1 Moorena sp. SIO3B2 | reverse complement strand
ATCTAATTTAAATGCAAAACCGCTTAATAATTATAATTAAGTATAGGCAAGGGAGTAGGGGTACATCTCATTAAAGCTGTTTGACCAGGTGGCTGGAATGGCCATTTTGGTGGAACGGGCATCTTGGTGGCACGGGCATCTTGGTGGAACGGGCATCTTGCCCGTTTCCTGCCGCAACCTTCAACCTGACAACCTTCAACCTGACAACCTACCCTACTCGAACGCCAAAGGCGAACAACATTTTTGAATTAAGAATGTAGAATGTAGAATGTAGAATTTAGAATGTAGAATTTAGAAAAGGACTTACGCATTTGGTCCCCACGGGGGCAAATGCGTAAGTCCTAAAATCAATAGGAGTAGGGTGGGCATCCTGCCCGCCGGAAAAGATTAGGAAGAAGCAAGATGCCTATTCTACAAGACTCTTCAATTCATTCCATTATTAAGTAATGCCAAAATAGGAACAGGCAAGATGCCTAAAAAGATTAGAAGCAAGATGCCTATTCTACAAGACTCTTCAATTCATTCCATTATTAATTAACGCCAGCTCACTAGCACCAACTAAATGAAAAACTCTGTTTTATCGAGTTCCACTCTCGAACTAGGTGGGTTTCACTTGGCCTTAACTTACGCCCCTTTAACTCAGGGTGACTAGCATAGAATACCGCATCGATTAATGCTGTAATTGTCTCCCGGTAATCCTTCAAGTCATAATCATAGGTTACATCATCAGCATAACAGCTAGGTATTTCCCTCCAGACAATCCTGTCTTTCAAAACTTTTTTAATAGCTAACCACTCTTTTTTGTACTGTGTTTGATGAGACTTGATATTCTTGTCTGACATTTCTGGATTAGCCTGCCAAAAATAAAAGTTAGTAAACCGGTCTAGTACAGACTCGGGAACACACGCAAGTGCTTGACTATGGAAAACAACGGAGGCGGAAATAATCGATAAGCCTAGAGATTTAAATTTGAGCATTGTCCGAAATCGTTACACTTATTTCTTTAGTCTTCTTTCTCTATAGGGGGTCTTCAGTATCTTTTGTGCATTAGTTCCAGTGCGATGCTCCTTTGGAGCCGCTACGCGAACGCATTTGTAATCACTCAAAAAAACTGTTGCACTGACACACTACTTGTGATCCGGCCTAGGTGTGAAACAGATTTAATCCTGACTTAAAATAGTTTTAACCAACTCAATAGCAGCCTCTGGACTTGTTGCCAGAAATACATTCTCCTGGGACAGACTACAGAAAAACTCTTGACTCTCTGGATGGTCACTCAACAAAACAACCTTTTTCCAACTTTTGAGAGCCAGAGCAATTTCCGAGGCTGTTCCTATTCCCATTCCACAGGCAATCACCACATCACTGGAGAGTACATTAATCGTATTGCGAGCATTGCCCATATCCGTAACGATGGCAATATCGACAGCATCAGACATGGCCCTAGTGTCGTTGCTGGGTAAAATCCCGATAGTTAACCCACCAACCATTTTGGCTCCCCGACTGGCAGCATCCATCACTCCCACATTTCTGCCACCGGTTAGCAGTACCCAGCCATTATCAGCAATGAGTTGACCGAGACGATAAGCACGATTAATGTCAGTAGCAGTGGCCTTGTCACCGGGCCCCATTACCCCAACCACTATTTTTCTCATCGGTTATTTAAGTCTCAGAGACTGTTAATAAAGTAACTCTTTTGACAGCTATAGTATGAAGCTTCTGTAAAAGTTGTGTAAAAATTCGGTAAAGGTGTGCCTAATTGTGAATTGAATCACACCAATAATTGCGACTTATCTGCTAATAATTTCGTTTGCAAATAATGTCGTTAACAAAACCGCGTGAGCAATAACTGATTAACCCATTTTTTAAAAATTATTAGATATAATTCCTAGCGATATCTAATAATTAGATATTGACTACTGTTCCCTACTCCCTACTCCCTACTCCCAGAACAGCTGTTCTCTGTTGCCTTTGGAAATGTTCCATCGACTCAAACGATACTTTCTGACTAGTTCGGCATCCCCCAAACATGGCCTGCTGCCCTCAATGGCAGAAGATACCTTGCTCACTCCCCATCGACTCCATTATCACCATTGGCATGGGAATAATGGTCATCTCCCCCCTGTTGCGTTAGTTAACTGGTTATCGACATCAGAAGCATCTAGAGAACAACACAAGAATCATCACACTAATCAGCCTACGCAACTAGAAACTATTCCCTTAGCAGGAGAACAGAAAACAGCAGAATCATGTATAAATCATGGGGATTACCTGTGGGCAAAAGGTCAACTAAATCAAGCAGTGACCCAGTATCACCAGGCAATTGCACTAGACCCTAAATCGAGTTTGGGTTACCAACGTCTAGGAGCAACGTTGAAGCAACAAGGTCAATTAGATCAAGCCACTGCTTACTATCGCAAAGCAATTAAATTGGCTGGACTAGAAACCATCGAGTTAGATCCGTCACAATCAAGAAAATCATCTATAGGTCAATGTGTTCCTAGCTCTAGTGAGCGCCACTGTAAACAATATCAGTCAGGAGGTCTTTTGGAAGCAGTTACGGTTTATCTACAACAGGCGCAGACTTACTTGAAGCAAAGACAATGGCAACAGGCGATCGCAGCCTGTGAGCGAGCCATTAAAATTGCCCCAGATACAGCCCAGGTTTACAAGATTTGGGGAAATGCGCTACAGTTCATGGGTCAGACTACTGAAGCTATGGGTTACTATGGCCAAGCTTTGGAAATTGAGCCGGATTTTGCCGAAGTTTATGCTAATCTCGGTAGCTTGTATGCCGGTCAGCAGGATTGGCAACATGCGATCGCATATTATCAAAAGGCGATTGAGCTAAAACCCGATTTGGCTGGAGCTTATCGCAACTTAGCTAAAGTATGGACTGAGGTGGGAAACCAAAAGGAAGTCCTTAAATGCTGTTATCATCAGCTGATGCTAGAGTTGGATAAAGCTAAACCAGAGGAATTCCTTAATCTAGGGAATCAGTTATTTAAGGAAGGTCTGGTAACAGAAGCGATCGCTTGTTACCGCCAGGTAATTGAGCGGAATCCCCAGTCGGTGGTAGCTTACCAAAACCTGGCAGAAGCCTTGAATCGCCAGGGGAAATGGCAAGAGGCAAATG
>NZ_JAAHHE010000562.1:0-3144 GCF_010692525.1 Moorena sp. SIO3B2 | reverse complement strand
CCACGCTACGCGAACGGCTTTGTTTATCAGTACATATATTATAGCAATTTTATAATACCCTGTGCAAAATTCATCCCACACCTATGCTACGCATTAGGTGTGGGGCTTCTTTTGCCGGACAGCTAAACATAAAAGCATCTTTCTTAACCTGATTATTACCAAAGCCTTACCTCCCCTTCAACCTCAAGCCGTATAATCTAGAGCGCACAGACAACGATTGCTCTGTTGCTTAAAAGGATTGGTATCGTAAGTCACTACAATCGAGTATTTTTCTCGAAAAGCTAGCTCCCCTGATCACACAAAAAATGATATGCTAATCCAGAGTTGTCCTATAACTAACGAATTGTAGTGGTTATAGGAAAAAATTGCGGACTGCATTGAGTCCAAGAGTGTTGTCTACTAGGTGTGAGGTTGATTGACAAAGGATGTCAACAATTTTTTGGAATACTATCAAATATAGTCCCGCTGTGCTAGGGGCTTCGCTGCTGGTGGCTAACAATACCTATGCTGCTCCCAGCCTTGAGGAATCTTCTACTGAAACTCAAGTGGCTCCACAAGAGCTAACGGTTGCCCAGGCTACGGGTGAGTCTAACTCGGAAATTTTAAAACAAATCAATATCTACAACAACCAGGGCACAAATGTAGATTCGATAGACCAGGTCACCAGTGTTTCCCAACTGCGGGACGTATCTCCTGGTGACTGGGCTTATGAAGCTTTGCGCTCTCTGGTAGAACGGTATGGCTGTATTGCTGGTTATCCTAACCGCACATTCCGTGGAAACCGGGCAACTACCCGTTATGAGTTTGCGGCTGGTTTGAATGCTTGCTTGAACCAAATTGAGCGGTTAATTGCGGCGAGCACAGCGGACTTTATTACCAGGGAAGACTTGGAAACCCTGCAACGGCTGATTCAAGAGTTTGAAGCAGAACTGGCTACCCTAGGGGCACGGGTGGATAACTTAGAAGGTCGGGTGGCTTTCCTAGAAGACCATCAGTTCTCCACCACCACCAAACTCAAAGGGGAAGTTCTGTTTACCTTTGCTGGTGCCTTTGGGGAAGAACAAGCTGAAGCTGAAGAAAGGCGATTAGATGGAGATGACGAAGACGATGATGATGACGAAGAAGCTCAGGAAGGCATTGATGAAAACATTACCTTCAGCAACAGGGTACGTCTGAACTTCGATACCAGTTTCACCGGTAAAGACCGGTTGAGAACTCGTTTGCAGGCAGGGAACTTTACTAGGCTCAGTAGTGTGACTGGTACCGACATGGCTCGCTTGGGTCATGATGCCGGTGGTGGCAACGATGTGGAAATTACTGAATTGCACTACCGCTTCCCCATTGGTAAGAAATTAAGGGCTTATGTGGGAACCACTGGCCTGGACTTGCATGACATTTTCAACCCGACCAACCCCATCCTGGCAAGCAGTGGCAGTGGTGGCTTATCCCGGTTTATCCGCCGTAACCCCCTAACTCATCGGGGAGTAACCGGAACTGGTGGCGGTTTCACCTATAAATTTAGTGATGCCTTGAAACTATCAGTACTTTATTTGGCTGATGATGGTGATGCTTCTAATCCCGGTGAGGGCTTAGGATTGTTCAATGGTGCCTATAGCGCTGGTGCTCAACTGGGTATTTCCCCCATTGATAATTTGGATCTATCTTTGACCTACGTCCGTAGTTACCAGCCAGGAGACAGTGTCAATCTTTCGGGTAGCACTGGTAGTGAACTGGCCCAGGAACCATTCGGTAATACGGCTACCTCTGCCAATCGCTTAGGAGCACAAGCCAGTTTGCGCCTGACCGAACAAATTCACATCGGCGGTTGGTTTGGTTATATTGATGCTGAAGCAGAAGATGATAATGGTACGGTAGAAGAAGGTGACAATGCTGACATCTTCACTTGGCTAGCCACCCTGTCTTTCATTGATTTAGGCAAAGAGGGAGCTGTGTTCAGTATTGCCGGGGGTGTGCCACCTAAGGCTACCGAAATTGATGGTACCGAACAAGAAGATGAAGATACTTCCTACCTGGTTGAGGCACAGTACAAATTCCCCATTAGCAAGAACATCCTGATTACTCCAGGAGCCTACGTGATTTTCAATCCTAATCACGATGAAGGCAATGATACGATTTGGGTTGGAGCCATCCGTACCACCTTTAAGTTCTAAGTAAAAATACTAGGTACAAATTCTAGGTATTGCTATCAGCTATCTGCTGTGATTTATCAGCAGATAGCTGACTAGTTTAGGAGAAGTCACAAGTCACAAGTCACAAGTCAAACTCTTGCGCTTACAAAGGGTGTGAGACTTTTGTCATGTCCTAACTGCCCTGTCTTGATGCAGTCGCTCATGGGGAGGGGCTGTGTGCGGAACCTGCGTCCGCACCTGTCTTGATGCAGTCGCTCATGGGGGAAACCCCCAAGACCGCGCTGCATCGCTGTAAGCCCCGTGGAAACCCCCAAGACCGCTTAGGTGCGCTTTCCGCATTAAGAATTAAATTCGCCACGGGTCGCACCTCTGCATCGCTGGCGACTGCTGTATCGTAAGTGACTAAAATCGAGGATGAGTATCTTTCTCGAAAAATCACAAAAAAAATGATATGCTAATCCAGAGTTGTCCTATAACTAACGAATTTTCGTGGTTGTAGGACAAAGTGGCGGACTGCATTGAGTCCAAGAGTGTTGTCTACTAGGTGTGAGGTTGATTGAGAAAAGATGTCAACAAGTTTTTGGAATACGATCAAATATAGTCCCGCTTTGCTAGGGGCTTCACTGCTGGTGGCTAACAGTGCCTATGGTGCTCCCAGCCTGGAGGAATCTTCTACTGAAACTAAAGTGGCTCCACAAGAGCTAACCGTTGCCCAGGCTACGGGTGAGTCTAACTCGGAAATTCTACAACAAATCAATATCTACAACAACCAGGGCACGGATGTAGATTCGATAGACCAGGTCACCAGTGTTTCCCAACTGCGGGATGTATCTCCTGGAGACTGGGCTTATGAAGCTTTGCGCTCTCTGGTAGAACGGTATGGCTGTATTGCTGGTTATCCTAACCGCACATTCCGTGGAAACCGGGCAACTACCCGTTATGAGTTTGCGGCTGGTTTGAATGCTTGCTTGAACCAGATTGAGCGGTTAATTGC
>NZ_JAAHHE010000561.1:0-3147 GCF_010692525.1 Moorena sp. SIO3B2 | reverse complement strand
GCCAAGGTCGTTTGGCGATTTACTACCGAAGATGCACGAGTCAAACTTAAACACCTATATCCTGTATTTGAACTTGATGAAGACCTAGAATCTAATGCACCAAATTAGCTGTGCCACGCCACTACGCAACTGCTCCCTTTGTTAAATATTCCACCTCACAATCTACCTTCTATTTTATCAAAAAACTGTTTACATTCTTCAAAAACCTGTTTTTTTCTTAGTTGATCCCAAACAATATATCTGTTGTCTTGGAAATTTTTAATTGTTTGTAAAAGCCCAACAATTTCTTGCTCTCCTATTGTTGGGCTGTTTCCGTAACCGTGGTAAGACACTCCCCATATAATAGCTAGGCAAGTAGTAGCTATAAAGTTTTTACCATTTTGGTCGATAGAAACTTCTATATTGTTATTTACAGATAATACAGCCCAAATACTTCCTCCCAATAAACCAACAACAGTAGCCCCTACCTGTATACCAACTAGCGCTGCTGGTCCAGCAGCAACACCACCAACAGGTAATCCAATCAGAAAACCGATTATCCCACCTATAACACCACCGATTCCAGTCCCAATGCCTGTACCAGCAGCTGCACCATCAACTACATCTTTAGGCTTTGAAAAGTTTTTTTTATGAAAGTTAAGGTCATTAACTCCTTTGAGTGGATCGTCTGCTGCTAATTTATAAAGCCTTGAAACGTTTTCGTTAAATTCTTCCAACAACTGTTTAACTTCATCACGTATTTCATCAATGAGATCCTTTTCTGGTGAAGTATTATCAATACCCTTTTGTCTTTTTGCTTTGCTGCATGCTTGGATACAGTCATACATTAAATCTGAAGCTTCCCTTAAAATTTCAAGCTGTCTATGTCTGAAATTTTCCAGGTCTATGCGATATCTTTCTTTCTTTTGACCAGACAATAAATTTTCTACATAGCTATAAATTCGAGTAACTTTGGAAGGATCATCCCACCAACCATCAAACATAATGTAATTATTGATATGGTTTATTTTAAAAAAATCTTCCCACTTAGTTATTCGTTTCCCATGCTGATCATTTTTTTTTCGACTTTTATTACCAATCCCAATAATAGGCTTATTTAATTCCTTTAAAAGTTCAATTTCTTGATCATGTCCTCCTTCCGGCACATCATTTAAAGTATCGACAACGTAGATGACCACATCTGCTCTCTCGACTCCTTCTATTGCAATTAGATCATATTTCATCCTATCAACATTTGGAAATATGTTTGCTAATATCTCTGGAGAAAGCTCTTGTTTTTTAGCTCTCATATAGGCTAAACAAGAATCTGGAAGCTCAAAACCTGGACAATCAACGAACCAAGCTTGCATAGTATCATAGCGAATCGTTTCAGTCTTTTTTGTTGCATGTGCTTGGTCAGCAACTAGACCGACATTGCTCTTGGTTAACGTTCTGATCAAAGTTGTTTTACCAGAATTGGTATGACCAGTTACTGCAATAACAGTTTTTTCGGTATTATTCATAAGGTTTTTCTATTCAATCAACTAACATTGTCTTTCATCTACATACTCAATGGGAACAAATTCCAATCCTTTGTAAGCTGAATCACATGTTGATTGTATTACTTTGACTGCCGCTCCTGGTGGCTCTGTGCGGTTACCATCTGGTTTGAATTTGACTGTCCCAGTTACACCTGAGTAACTAAAATTTTTATTCCTTAAGGCTTCTTGTAACTTGATTCGATTGGGGTTTGGTAAAGTCTCTAGAGCCTTAGCGATGGTCATGATGGCATCGTATGCAGTGGCTGTTCTCAAGCTTACCTGAGTTGTTTTCCATAGTTTTGAAGCTTGCTGGCAAAAGGCTTCTCCCTCAGGAGTATCTACGCACCCTTCCAAGCGATGCCAATCAGAATAAGCTATAAACTTTGATAATACACTTTCACTCTCTTTAGATAGGCCTTCTAAAGTCTGAGGATGGTATAATGAGGACGATCCTCCAATCAATAGCCGACCCTGATTAGATTTAATCAAATCTATTGCGTTAGGAAGTGCCTCACGTGTAGTTCCCCCGTCAGGAACTACAAAAATCCCATTTACTTTATTTTGTTGAGCGTACTCAATTATTTGTCCTGCATCAAACGATGGATTGGAGAGATCGTTGGGTTCTAAATTAATAAACTTCCCTTTTTCTCGCACACGCTTTTCAATAACGGATTTAAACGAATTGCTATAATTATCAGGGTGGCTATAAACAACCCCAGCTGTTTTTTCAAGACCTTTTTTTACCAACTCATCAAGTAATAAATCAACCAAGTATTTAGCTGCATGATTATGATTAGAAATAATTCTAAAAAAGAAGCACTGTTTCTGCTTAATACAGAAATCTGTCAAAGACTCTGAGCTACTGATTGGAGCAACTATAACTAGTCTATGTTTTTGATAAACCTCCTCCAAGGCTTTAAGGGTAATTCCACTATCAGAATGGCCAACTACAGCTATGATCTCACTTTGAGAAGCTATTTGATTTGCCATATCCTTAGCGTGAGCGACATCATTATGATCATCGGCAATCAAGATCCTCAGCGGTCTACCATTGATCTTAGCTTCGGAGTTATTGATCTTGTGTTGAGCTTGAGCAATTCCTCGAAGTATCTCTTTGGCTGTATCTTCGTCTACTCTGATAGGAATTCCAACCGCAATAGTATAGGGCTTTATATTGGTATTTGTCTTAAGTTTAGCATTATTCCAGTAAATTAGAGTTTCTGGATCTCTATCTTCTATTTCCCAGGAAACTTTAAAAAAGTTTGAAGCTTCTAGGTAGTTTCGGTCACGATAGGCTTTAATGCCATCAGCTTTATTCTTCGGTTGGAAACCAAACAATAGACTCTCTTCACCACAACTTATATTATCGTCAATATTAATTGGACAAGTTTCAGGCTTAACAATTATTCTAAGAGTTTTAATACCTGCTGTCGATAAATAAATAAAAATAATTAAAGAAACGAAAATTAGTCCAGTATATATTGGATTAGAAAATATTTTTTTCCTAAATATAACAATACTTCTCTTAAACTGATTATTGTCATTTGTAGGGATTTTAGACTTAGAATCAAGGAGTGGTTTTAAGTCATTCAATATGTCTTTAGCTGACTGATAGCGAGCTTGGGGC
>NZ_JAAHHE010000560.1:0-3148 GCF_010692525.1 Moorena sp. SIO3B2 | reverse complement strand
CCGCTGAAGTTTTGTGGCACATTAAACAGCATACCAAGTTAATTGCCTGGTTGAATCCCGTTCCCTCTGAACGCTGGCAGGGAAGCACTGCCCAATTTATCGCTCATTTAGTACCAATGTACCCCCTCGATCCTCATGGGTTAAATCAAGCGATCGCACAGATTCGTTAAGATCTATGACAACTTCCTCATCTGACCAATTAACGGGAGAATTAGCCAAACAACAAATTGAACGGTTTGTGGCCAGGTTTGAACCTAACTATCGATATCTAGCTTGTCATTGTGCCTTGCCCTTGGTCTTGACTCCGGAATTGGTGAATTATATCCGAGTGCAATTTTTACTGAACGAGGAAGTGCCTTGGATAGCAGAAGCGGATTTACTGTTATCGGAGTTATGCCGTCCAGTTGGTTATGAATTATATGCCATGACTCCGGCGGTACGGTCTAATTTATTGGCACAATTTGAAACACCAGAATTTCAGCATAAATTTGGCACAAATCGCCTCAAATCCGTCGCCCAATTGCTGATGGACTACGTGACTTATTTAATGGGAACCCATCCCCCTAGCCGACAGGGAGAATTCCAGGCACAACAATGGGCAGCCATGGTGTATTTAGATCAACATCGCACTCAAGCAGAAGAAGAGATTGCCACAGCCCTACAAGGATTGGTTAACCGAGGAAAAAATGGACAGGCAGAATTAGCCCGATTACAGCGTTTAATTCAAGAATTTAGACCCCAGTTGAGTCAATATGACCGATTAATGAAATTTGCTCAATCCCTCGGAATCTGGCTCAAAGATCAAATTCCCCCTGATGCTGGTCAATCCTATGGTGTTCATGGGGTAAACCTTAGCCTTAATCAAGTCACTCAGCTTGAAGGTTTTCCACCTTTGCAAACCTTTGAATGTGAGGTGGTAACCATTGGGCTGGGAGCAGGGACAGAGATTAACGCTAGACTTTTCCTTTCTTCAGGGGAACGGATATCAATAGATCTTGTGCTAGAACGTTTTACGTTTGAAGTGGCAACTATTGAGTTGAAACCAACACGCCGGTTGAGAACAGAAACAGAACTAATTATCAACCGTCATCAGCATGGAGCTTATGGTTTTACCGAAGACTTAGGGAATGGAGTTGAGCTAGAGATGGTTGGCATTCGTGAAGGGAGCTTTATCATGGGTTCTCCAGAAACCGAAGAGGGGCATAGCAAAAGTGAAAGTCCCCAGCATCAAGTCACCGTTAAATCCTTCTTGATGGGTAAATACCCAGTTACCCAAGCCCAATGGCAAGCTGTGGCCGCCCTACCCGAAGTCAAAACAGAACTTGAACCCGATCCATCCTATTTTAAAGGGGAAAACCGACCTGTAGAGAGAGTCTCTTGGTATGATGCGGTGGAATTTTGTGAGCGACTTTCCCAGTATACGAAACGCCAGTATCGCTTGCCCAGTGAAGCCGAGTGGGAGTATGCTTGTCGAGCAGGTACAACGACTCCGTTTCATTTTGGTGAGACAATTACAACCGACCTAGCTAACTATGATGGCAACTATACTTATGGCTCTGGTTCCAAAGGCAAATATCTTGAGGAAACAACCCCAGTGGGGAGTTTTAGGGTAGCCAATGAGTTTGGACTCTACGATATGCATGGAAATGTGTGGGAGTGGTGTGCAGACCATTGGCACTCAAACTATGAAGATGCACCAACTGATGGTAGTGCCTGGGAAGATGAGTCTAACAATAATAACGATAATGATAATCTATCCCGGCTGTTGCGGGGCGGTTCTTGGCGCAGCGACCCTGGATTCTGCCGTTCTGGGTCTCGCCCCTTCTATAATCCGCTCCTCAGGCGCAGCGGCAGCAAGTTTGGTTTTCGTGTGGTGTGTGGGTGTGCGTGGACTCTTTAGCCCTTTACCCTTTTGCCCTTTTGCCCTTTACCCTGTTTTTTTTATTCTTGTGGAACAGGCTTCTAGCCTGTTGCGGGCATAGCTTGCCTGTGTCAAGCTCAATCAACTAATAATATTGGTCACTGGCAAGATCTAATAATATTGGTCACTGGCAAGATGCCAGTTCTACAACTAATAATAATATCACGCGGCAAGATGCCAGTTCTACCGGTAGAAATCTGTTGTATAAGCATCTCTTGTAGAACAGGCTTCCAGCCTGTGATGCATAATCATCTTGATTACTGGCAAGATCTAATAATATTGGTCACTGGCAAGATGCCAGTTCTACACAAGATGCCAGTTTTACATCAGTAAAACCAAACAATGGTGATGGCAGAAACAAGTAAAGAAGAACAGCAATCAGAACTTAATATCAAACGCCATCGGCGACAAATTCAGTACTTCACTGAAGACTTGGGAAATGGTATCACCTTGGACATGGTTGCCATCCCCGGTGGCACTTTCGAGATGGGTTCCCCAGAAACCGAAGAGGGGCATACAGACACAGAAAGTCCACAGCATCAAGTCACGGTTAAATCCTTCTTCATGGGTAAATACCCAGTTACCCAAGCCCAATGGCAAGCGGTGGCCGCCCTACTCCAAGTCAAAAGAGAACTTGAACCCAATCCATCCTATTTTAAAGGGAAAGACCGACCTGTAGATACAGTCTCTTGGTCTGATGCGGTAGAGTTTTGTGAGCGGCTGTCCGAGTATACCAAACGCCCTTATCGCTTGCCCAGTGAAGCCCAGTGGGAGTACGCCTGTAGAGCTGGAACAACCACCCCGTTTCATTTTGGAGAGACGATTACTACAGAGTTTGCTAATTACAATGGAACAGATGATCAACACGGTGGTTGGAAAGGGTCTTATGGTAATGGGCCATCAGGGATTTATCGTAGAGAAACCACCCCAGTGGGTAGTTTTGGGGTAGGCAATGATTTTGGACTCTACGATATGCATGGGAATGTGTGGGAGTGGTGTGCAGACCATTGGCACTCAAACTATAAAGGTGCGCCGACAGATGGCACTGCCTGGCAAGATGAACCGGATAGCCATAATGAAAATGATAATAAATATCGGGGGTGGCGGGGTGGTTCCTGCTACACCTTGCCTAAAAACTGCCGTTCTGGGTCTCGCGGCGTCTTTAATCCGGCCTTGAGGCACCTCGTCGGCAATATTGGTTTTCGTGTGGTGTGTGCCCAGGAGTGG
>NZ_JAAHHE010000056.1:30945-33285 GCF_010692525.1 Moorena sp. SIO3B2 | reverse complement strand
TGCCTGGAACTCTTGAATGGGAGAAATACGTCCACAGATAACCAAAGGCTGCTGGGTAAATAGATCCGGAGTGGGATTGGGATAAATTATCGCTTCCCCTAGGCCTTCCCAGGTAACGTGAATATTGGTTAGCACTGGGTTATTAATTTGACGGAGAAACTGTTCCGCTACTGCTTCAGTTGGTTCATCTTGACGCACGATTCTAGCTATTCCCCGTCCAATTTCAGCTAAGCGATTCAGCAGAAACCGGTTCGGAGAACTGCCGACACCAAAGCTATAGATGCGATTTCCAGGTTTAAGCTGTTGCTGTACTTCTGCTAGTACCTGATTCTCATTGCTAATGTAGCCATCACTTAGCAGTACAATACTCCGTAGTCGTCCCTCCGGTGCAGCTGGTAAATTCAGCAAGTTACGAATACCTTTGAGTAAATAAGTACCACCGTTGGCTTTTAATTGATTGATGTAGTTAATCGCCTTTCTACAGTTTTGGGGGGTATTCGATAAGGGTTTGGCGGATAGCTGGGTAGCCGTATCTGAAACATCAATAATGGTAAAGGTATCCTTGGGATTGAGTCCATTAATAAACCGACGCATCAATTCCTGAGACTTTAGCAGAGGATCCCCCATTTGAGAACCAGAGGTATCGATCACGAACACCACATCCTTTGGCACAATCTCATCGGTGCTATAGTCCAACGCAGGGATAAGATACACAGCAAAATGATTGCCTCGTTGATCTGAGTGGGTAAGTAGTGTTGTCTGAGTTTGCTCCTTGGCAATCCCATAGCGTAGAATCAGGTCTTTGTTGGGAATCGTGTCTTCCTGACTCAGTTTGACCCGCAGGATTGCACCCTGTTGTTCAATGTTGAGTTGTTCAATGTTAATCTGATGGGAGGTAGAATAAATCTCTGTAATTGCTACTCCAGCGTCAATCTCAACGGTTACCCCAATGTCATGACCTGAGCGAATGTCTGGGGGAATCAAGGGTGGAGTGATTCGGGAAGCATCGGGAACGAAGTCAGTATCCCCACTCTCATCAATGGGAGTACCAGGGATAAAACGGGGGCCAACTACCATTGGGAAGACAAATTCATAGTTACCCCCCTGGAACTGTAGCTGATCGGTATAGCGAAGGGTGACCTCAATTTGCTCCCCTGGTTTAATGTGAGCTAGAGATTGAGTAAAAATATTATCCCGTTCTTGCTCTAAGAGTCCCGCACTCCGCCCCTGACTGCAAGCTTGCTCGTAGATAGTTTGAGCGTCTTCCCGTTTTTTGATATTGCCCTCAATTATGCGATCGCTTAATTTAATCTCCATCTGATCCACTGCTGCTTCATCCGGTAGTGGAAAGATATAGACCGCTTCTAAGGGTTGGCTGAAAGGATTCTCAAAGGTCTGTGTCACCTCTACCCGTGACAGGTGACCGGTAATTTTGGCGTAAACGTCTGTATGTTTCAGAGGAAATACCGAATGTTGCTCCTCTTCGTTAACGTATAGTCCCCCTAGCAACTGCTTGGAGCATAATAGTGCATGAGTGGGCATGGGCATTTACCTTAAGATTGAGCAAATGGGTGAGTTTCGCCACTGTCCCTATCAGTAGCAAGGTTCTGGGTAGACGCACCATGCTAGCCACAAATCTAATCATAAATCCTTACCAAGAGTGAACTTGGGTCAATCTGCCTTTTAGTTAGCCATCATAATCACTGTCAATCTCAATATCGAGAGTTTCTTGATCTACCCTTACATACAAAATATTTGGACGACAGCAGACTTGACAATCTTCGATATAGGATTGCTGTTCACCAGCGCTTAGATCTACAAAGGTCAAAATGGTTTCACCATAATAGGCACAGGAATATTGAGCAGTCTCTTGCATTCACTACAGAATTTTCTTTGAGTGTAGCAATAATTGTATTGGGTCAGGACTGACGGAGATCACAACTGACCTATGAAATCGGTAACTGATAAATTGGGATGCTGATGGTTTGTTGTTGAGTGCTTTGTTATTGAGTGGTTTGTTGTTGAGGTTTAACGGTTGACGGTTGACGGTTGACGGTTGATGGTCAACCATTAACAAACATTCAATTTACAAAAGCTGATGAGTAAACCATCTCCATCGTTACCACCAGGATGCATTTTCCGCCCTGCCTGTGCTAAGGATACCTGGGCAATTCTTAAATTAATTCTGATCGCTAAACTAGAGCCTACCCAGTTACGTTGGACCCAGTTTCGGGTGATTGAATTTGAGGGGCGTGTGGTGGCTTGTGGACAATTGCGCAACTTTCCCGATGCCCAAGAATTGGGGAGTTTGGTTGTGGCACCTAAGTGGCGCAATCGGGG
>NZ_JAAHHE010000056.1:0-30848 GCF_010692525.1 Moorena sp. SIO3B2 | reverse complement strand
CTTTATCTCGAATGTATGGGTTGGCTGACGCCGTTTTACACCCGTTTCGGTTTTGTGTCAGTATCCTGGCAAGACTTACCTAAATCCCTTAAATTTAAGTTTGGCTTGTCCAAACTAGCCACTACACTATTCCGTATTCCTCTATCGATCATGACCTACCAACCAAAGGATGAAGGATGAAGGCACCTCAAGTAGCTTGGCCTATGGCCAAGGCCAAGGCTGAATTTTTTGGCATCCATGGTTTTTGTCTTCAGACTTTATACTTTGTATCGAGCTATTGTATGCAGCTATAAAATAAGCAGTATTGGAAGCAGCCAGCCGCCTATGGCAACCGCCGCATTTTTTCAAGGTATATTAGGAGCTTCGAGTTTGGCATTGGGAGCCTTAGTTGGGGTTTTCTGGCAGCCGAACCGCACTGTTTCTGCTGCCATCATGGCATTTGGTAGTGGAACCTTAATTTGTGCGATCGCATTTGAAATCACCATACCTGCTTACGAAAATGGTGGATTTTTACCCCTCCTGCTAGGATTCCTAGTGGGGGGTAGCCTGTTTACTGGAATCACCACATATATCGACCAGCACGGTGGTTTTCTACGCAAACCTGCCTCTAGTCGTCGCTATTTAATTGAGCATACTCAGGAACAGGTATCCGATGTACTTAATCGCATTGCCCACGTGGAGGTGATGCAAAATATTCCCTCCCAGGAAAAGCACGCTATTGTTCCCTACCTCAAACCAGTCTATGCTCAACCTGGAGACATTCTTTGTCAGGAGGGAGCCCCTGGTGATCACCTGTATATGATTGTGGACGGAAAAGCGGAAGTCTTCAGAGGTGAAAAATTAATTAATACTATGGGTTCAGGGGAAGTATTTGGTGAAGTGTCATTGCTCACGGGAGAACCCCGTTCAGCCACTGTTATTGCCCAAACTCCCATGGAGTTATATCAACTACACCAAGAACATTTTAATCATGTGCTGAGTTGGTCTCCCCACTTAGCTTGGGCTCTCAGCCGTTCCTTAGCACGCCGACTCCAATTTGCCACTGACTCTAGGGTGGCCGTAGAACATAAGTTAGACCGTTGGCGACAACAGTTGATTGCTCAAGCAGAACTGGATCTATTAATTAGAGAAGATCCAGCTATACTAGAAAAATTAGTTAAGAATTCTGCTCCTTTTGCTATTGTCATCGGTACCTTGATTGACAATATTCCTGAATCTGCGGTTATCGGTATGAATGCTGGGGACTCTCACTTCAGCTTGTCATTTTTACTAGCAGTTTTTATTTCCAATTTCCCAGAAGCATTATCCAGTGCTACTGGGATGAAACAAGCTGGAACTAAAACCACTCAGATTCTTGGGTTATGGATGGGGGCGGTGATGCTGTGCGGAATCTGTGCAGTGGCAGGTCATGTTTTAGAAAGCCATACCCCAGAATTATTCATAGCCTTAGCTCAGGCTACTGCTGGTGGAGCAATTTTGGCAATGTTGGCTAGCACCATGATGCCAGAAGCCTATGAATTGGGAGGCAGTTCCGTTGTCTTATCCACGATTATGGGGTTTCTGTTCGCATTTTTCATGTCATCCATGAGCTGAGTTCTGAGTCCTGAGTTGCTGAATTTCGGTATTGATTGGTTTTTTATTTTGCCTTGAACCTTGTACCTTAAACCTTAAACCGTCAACCTTCAACCTTCAACCTTAAACCTTCAACCTTAAACTTTCAACCTTCTGCATTTGGTGATGAATCACTAGATTTGATATCTAACCAAGCTCGGATTTCTTCAACTAACCAATTCAATTCAGCTTCTGGTAATTGTTCGCCAAAGATGTAGGTTTGGGATTTTTGACCAAAGGGTGATGGTCGTTCTACCTGAGTAGTGATCGCAATCCCCCGATGGTATCTACCTTGTGCATCCCTATAGGCAGTAATATAAACCTCTTTAATTTGTGAATTTTCTCCTCGATCCCATTTTTTGCGGCTCAAAGATGCCTTAGTAATTTCAAATTTTTTGTTATCAAAACAAATACGAACTGCCTCAGAAAAGTCTTTTTCTGAGTTTAATGATGTTATCCACATCACTAAAAAAATTGGGATAGCTAAAGGCAGTAATGATACTGGAATTGCTAACAAAATTACTAATATTTGAAGAATAAGGTGCTTAAATAAGTCAAGTAAAATTGCTACGACTACTCCCAACCCAACACCAACTAATATCCGGTGTTGCCTAGACTTTTCTAAGGTCTTGAACCGCTGTAGTGAGTAAGAAAATACCCCCTTTAGCACCCCTCTAGCTTGTTTTAGGGCATGTTTGAGGGGTTTGAACACTATCATTTCCCAGTGGGAGGGGATATCAATGATCAGTTGTTCTGCTGATTTATGGATACGGACAACAGTGTCTGGCAGACCAGTTGGGGAGGTGTTGTTTGATGGAACCACTGGGTTAGTGTATAGCGCTTCAGTAGCTTGTTTAGCATCACTGAAGCGACGCTCCACAGCTGGTTCTGTAATTTTCTCTAGCCAGGTCACTAAGCCAGGCTCAACAGTAGAACCGAGTAGTTGACGAAATTGAATCCGCAAATTTTCCTGAGGTAACTCAGCAGGTGCCACTCCAGTCAGCAGTTCAATCAAGGTGACCCCTAAGGCATACAAATCAGAAGCAGGCACAGCTTGACCCCCAAACTGTTCCATGGGAGTATAACCATAGGTTCCCACCACTGTAAATGTGGCACCCGCAGTAGTTGGTTGAGCCTGCACTGCTCCAAAATCGATTAAATATACCTGCTCATCCTCACCCCAAATTAGATTGCTGGGCTTGATATCTCGGTGTAAGACTGGGGGGTTGAGCTGATGTAAGTACTGAAGAATTTTTAAAATATCAGCTGCGATAGTATTTACCTGCTGCTGAGAGAATCTAAACCCTTGAGACTGTTGTTGTTTCAGGGATAGACCAGGGATATACTCCTGAACCAGTCCAAACCACAGGATACTCTCATCGAGGGAAAAATAATCCCGATACTTGGGAATCCGAGGATGATCCAGTTGTTTGAGAATTTGCGCTTCCCGCTCAAATAGTTTCAAATCGTCCCATTGTACGGGACCACCTAAAGCCAAAAGCTTGACTACGACTTGCGTGTCAGACTCGGAATCCAGTGCTAGCCAAGTCTGGCGCACTGGATTGTCATTCAGCTGCTGCTGGAGGTAATAGCGATTTTGGAGGAGTTTCCCAGATTCTAGCATAGTGTAGTAGGCGTTGAAGCCAGTTCTTTTACTATAGCTTTTGGTGAATACAACTTACTATAAAGAAAAAGCCTTGTGAATAAGAGCAAGCAACCATGTCCTGTAGCAGTTACAGAAGTATTGGGGCGGTTGCTAATATATTGTTTGTCAAAAAATTCTGATTCCCCTAAATCCCTCTGGCTGAATAACCCCCTTCCTTCCCCCTTAAAAAGGCAGAGCTGTTTCAAGGGGTGCTAGGAAGGAGATAATATACAGGAAGCTCTTAGTTGTTAAAATTTGCTTTATACACAGTCTATATTAAATAGAATAGTAAGTACGTTTTAGGTAATTTTATTGTTGAAATTTAAGTTTTTATGATAACGATATTAACAATTAAACTATGTAAAAATGAAATTATTGCTCCAGGAAATATTCCTAAATACCTATTGTAATGGATAAGATAAGATGAGCAAGAATAATTTTTACCAAGGCTGGCTATTCTCTTGAGAGGATATCTGAAAAGTTTTTTGATACTGAATTTTGCACCCCTAGCCCCCCAAATTGGGTGCATCTCATATTTGTAAAAAAGATCTCAAGTGTGGGGCCCGGGCGCGGGGCGGGGGCGCGGGGAGTGTGGGAATTTTCTCCCGAATTTTTGCCTAATTGCAAAACTGAGATGCACCCCCCAAGCGAGGGATTGCTCGCTTGGGGGGAACAAGAATCAATTTGCTGGTAAAAGTCCCCCGAGCGAGGGATTGCTCGCTCGGGGGACCCACGGGGGCTTTTATGTAGCAAATGATACTTCTCAGAGGTTGTCTGAGAAGGCACAACAAATTGAATTGGCTTTAAGAAAGCAAGTTTCGACTCTGGATGGTGTATTTATATAAACAAGGGGATAAGTATGAAATTATAATAATGACAGGAACAGAAATCCATCAACCACCCTCACGGTTATTCAGTTGTTAAGGCGCGAAACCTTGCCACTTGTCCCTGAGTATGATATTTTACTTAAATGCTTATCGATACTGATTTAAAGCCAGCAAATCGCACACCATTTACCGCAGCATAACTTCTGGCGGGTGTTGTAATTTGTTTTTACCTGGTATTCGGTGTCGCACCTCTAGCCTCAAGGCCATTAGACTTGGTTTCTTAGGAACCGATTCTTGTTGGGTTCCAGAAGACAAAGATACTGAAGAGAATGTGAAATTATTCTTATGATTACTCACTCGGTACCCAGTAACTGGCGACTCAAGCCAGGTTATCTGAGCTATAGTGGCTCTCAGTTTGAGTCCGTTCACATTCTTTTGGGACGGTTTTTGGCCGATCGCCATTCGTCTAATCCTCTATCGACTCGCTCTTTACTGTCCGAGAATCCCAGCTGTGAATGGGGCAAGGGGCAGCCATTCGAAAAAGTGATCGACTCTCATTCCCAGCCTTCATATTGTGGCAAATAGTGCTTTGTATTGGCTGATCCAGCTCCCTGATGCTGTTGAAATTTTGTGCTCGACGGCGGATGATGATGAGGTTTTGACAGAGTGTTCTGCGACTTGCATCAATTACAGAGATTTTGAAAGTAAAACCGTTCGGCGATCGTTTACCTGTCAGTTTCATCCCGAATTGCTGGCAGATCTGCGGGTGGTGGGCTTGCGGCAGCCCCCCTCCTATGAAGAGCTGAAGCAGGATGATGGGGTACGGCTATTTGCACGTTTGTTGTATGCCGGGATGCAGGAATAGCGATCTCAATTCTACAGGCAGACAGCTCGAGCATCTATCTCGTATTAGATTGGTGTGTTAGCGGTAGCATAACGCGCCCTACAAGAGGCCAATCGAGCTGAAAAAGGGGTGGCTGTTCTAATTAGTAAAGTGTTAGGTTTTTTTTGATAGTGGCTAAAACGAACATGAACCAGGTAACGGTACCTGGTTCATGGCTATACTTATTCAACAAAATATCTAGCTAGGGTTTACAGAGTCTTACAGCCGACGCTCAACAAAAAAGTATATTCCTCCATTACTTACTTTCCTGAGTGGTTTGGCTTTTGATGTTTTAACAGTTTGGCTAGCCTAAGACGCTGAATAAAGATACTTCAGATCATGAGCACTAGCTAGTTAAAACATCGACCAATTAGGGCTAGACATGGTTTTAGTTGTCTTGAGTAGGTGGGAATTAAACTGAATTACTCCCATTCATGATTATTTAACGCCTACCCTACCCTACCTGTCTTGTTAATCTCTACGACTAAGTTTCTAGGGCTGTAAGTTTTTCAGGACAGGAGGCACAGTCCTGAATTGCGATTGGTTTGTGTGCCTATTTATGAATGTATCAACTTGGCCGAACTTTTGGTAGGCTCTGTTCAGAGAAATTTGCTTAACTTAAACTTTGTTTAAAAAGCCTATGAATTCGTAACATTGGACAAATCCTATAGGACTTACGCCCCAAACCAGGTTATTGATGGTAATTACACCGATTTCAGCCTTTGACTGATAAGAGAAACCGGGTTTTAAGGGTCTTGGTGTCTAAGTCCTTTATTAAATTGATTGGAGAATATTCCACCCTCAGTAACTCTTCCGGAATCGAATTTGATCATGGGTATAGGGGTAAATGGGTAAATTAGGGCATGGGATGATATAGATTTTCGTTTGATTCATATGTTCAGCATTTTGTTAGCTTGTATTAGTTGACCAACGCTCTAAGGGAAAATCTGTCCAAAATTGATTAAATTTTCTCATCACCTGTCCTAGGTAGTGCCAATGGTTAACTGGAAGTGGAAGGCACAGCAATTTGGCAAAATAAAAATGAGGGGTGACACCCCTCATTGAATCTGCTATATTGTGATTATTTGACATCTCCCCCGGTTAAAACACGGGGGATTCTACAAGGTTGTTACGAGGCGGGTTGAAACCGCGCCTCTCCACTTCTTGTTCGGTATAAACCGATGTGGGAGTGTCAAACTCCCCTACCCACCTTGGTCAGAATTTAATCTAACTGTGTGGCTACTTTTTGGCATCAATTGCCTAGCAATTTCACGTCATACCTCTTTTTTTTGACGGTTTCCATCATTTGGGTTTTTCACCATTTTTTTTAGAGGCTGTCGGAGTCAAGGTAAGACGTAATACTTGTTTATTACTATAATCTTAGCAGATTTCTGCCTCAATGACTTGACTAAATGAAAACCGAAAGACTAATGATTAGGATTACTAGCTTCGAGAAACGACAACTAAAACAAGAGGCCGAACGGCGCGGCTTGAAGTTACCGTAAGAGAGGGCACAGACGCGCGCCTTGAAGAGGGTAGCCAGGCGACCCACTCTTACGGTTTCGTCTCCGGAATGACTCAGTCTGAATTGATCTCAAGCTTAATAGCCAGACTACCCGAACCCAAGTTAACGGATACGGCGGGTTAAAACCCGTCGCGTCCGGAGACGAAACCGATAGATAGGGTCGCCTTTATGGGTGAACGCGCCCCGCGTGGCCTACGGCCAATCTCTCTTGCATAAAAGGGTTAAATTTTTTGTAATAAGGCGACCCTATCCTTACGGTAACTTCTAACCGTTTCATCCTCCCTTTAAAAAAGGGAGGCTCTCACGTTCCCGGATTTTTTGGTAGATGCACCCTGATGATCAAGAGAGCTTGAAGACGGCTCTCTTATTTTTTTTTGGGGAAAGGGATCGATGCAGGATATCTCAAAAGCTGTGTGTACTCATTCAAAAACAACGCCAAACAAAAAACGCAAAATAAACAACGCAAAATAAACAACGCAAAACTAGCGAATGCGATCGCATACTCTGTATATATAGCAGTCGCCAGGGTAATTAGGACATGACAAAAGTCTCAAACTACAGTTTGGCTTGAGTTTAACTTCTGACTTCTGACTTCTGACTTCTGACTTCTGCTATATCTGTATATCTAATCAGGTATGAGAGGATGGGGGGTGAGTTTTCTGATTCCTCCACCCCTGCTCTAGGTGAAATTTATCCTCTTGCGTAAAAAGGAAAGACTTGGGTGATAACTATATAGGTGCATCCCAGATTGACTTGAGCAAGTTGTGATGAGGAAATAAACATGAAAAAAGCACTATTAATCGGAGCTTTATTGGCCCAGACTACAATATTTGGTGCGAGTAAAGCCCTGGCTCAGGTTCCTGATTGGGTGATGGATGGAGCAGGATGTGTTCCCATTGATTCTGCTATACAACAAGACCTTTATCTGATCACGGCGGGACGGATTAAGTTCAAACCAGGAAAAACCGGTTCAATTACTGTCATTTGTCCAGTGTCTGTTAATGTTAAAAGTGCCAACAACATTAGTGTTTCCTACCGTGATTCGACGGGAAGAAGTACGAATGCTCGTGTCACAGCAGCACTACGACGCATTAGAAAGCGTGATGGTGCTGTTAATACTGTCTCTGGATTAGTTTTTAATTCGGATACCAGAAGCGAAACTGCTTATACCTTCCAGGGAAGTTCAACCAGTAGTGAATCAGGTCATACCTTTGACCATTTCAATTACTACTACTATGTGCAGACTTCCCTGGTTCGGAGAAGCTCAAGCAATATCGTCGAGTTTGGTGGAGTTGAGCTAGGAAGAGTTATTTTTTAAGTCTGATCTCAATAGCACCCTCGTTAACGCTGAAACTTTGACTAAATAAGCGATGGAGTCGAGTCCGGTTAATCACTTCGTCTTTAGGTAAATCGTTAATTATTAATCGTTAATTATTAATTGACGAACAACTAAAAATGATAAGTAGTCAACCGGACATGATCTGACCAGCAATATTAAATCAATACGTCTTCTACAATCATTTCATTTAAAGTTTTCAATAAATCCCGCTCATTGTAAGGCTTAGAAAAATATGCAGATGCGCCTAAAGTCATGGCTAGTTTCCGATGTTTAGAACCACTCCGGGAGGTGAGCATAATAATGGGTAAGGTCTTTAAGCTCGGCTCTTCTTTGACCCGAGTTAAAAAGCCGTAGCCATCCAGCCGGGGCATTTCGATGTCACAAATAATGGCTTTCACCTCTAATCCCCGAAGCAGTTTTTCTATCCCATCCTGACCATCTTTGGCATGTTCTACAATATACCCAGCTTTTTCTAACCCCAATGCCAACATCCGGCGCACGTTAATCGAGTCGTCAATAATTAAGATAGTGTCTTTGGTACTTGGTTGTATCCCGAGGGAGGGAGGTTGTTGCTCCACAAATCCCTTTGAGGTGGAGCAATGTTGTGGGGATAAACTCTCTAGGTTACTGGTGCGCTGACAACTGATTATCCAGCGTACCATGGCATTGGCGTCTACCAGGGGAACCACTCGACCGTTGCCGAGAATGGTACAGCCGCTAAATCCATCAGGTAACCCTAGGGTTCCTTCTACTTGACGCACGGTAACTTCTCGCTCTCCCCAGGAGCGGTCTACACACAGGCCGATTAATTGCTCGGCTTGATTGATAATTAGAATAGTAGGTTCGTTAATGCTCGGGGTTTCTTCTAGGGTGGTGACCCGACGGCGACAGTAAAATTTCAGCCACTTTTTCAGGCGAATCAGGGACACCATTTTCCCTTGCCAGTTTATGACTTCGTTGCCTAGGGTGGTTAAGATTTGCTGGGATTTCAGCATCAGCATCTCTTGAATCACGTCGATGGGAAATGCCAAGAGCATACCGTTACTTTCCACTAAAAGGATGCGTGCTACCGATAGGGTAAAGGGGACGGTGAGGGTAAAGGTCGTTCCCCAACCGGGTTGGGTATCGACTCGGATATCCCCCCGGATTTGCTTGAGGTTGTTGCGCACTACATCCATCCCCACACCACGACCAGATAGGTCGGTGACTTGATCAGCGGTACTAAATCCGGGTTCAAAAATCAGGGACAGCAATTCCTGGTCACTGGCGCTGGCGAGCAGCTCCTGGTCTAATCCCATTTCCTCTGCTCTGGCTCGGATTTTGCTTAAATTAATGCCTTTGCCATCATCACGGAGGGTAAGCTGGGTCTGATTCCCTCTGTGGGTGGCTTTGATTTCAATAGTTCCCTTTGGCGGTTTCCCCATAGCCTGACGGGTGCTAGGGTCTTCAATGCCGTGGTCGAAGGCATTGCGCAATAAATGCATTAGGGGGTCACTCAGGGTTTCCAGGATGGTGCGGTCAATCAGGGTACCTTTCCCCATTACCTTCAGTTCTACTTGTTTGCCATGCTCGACACACAAGTCCCGCAAAGCTCGGGAAAATCGTCCCACTAAATCAGATAAGGGACGCATCCGAACCTGAGTAAGATTGGTTTGCAGCTGCTTGGCGGTTTTGTTTAATTCATGGGCAATGCTATCAGTATCGTCTAGGGTCAATTCCAAGTCGCTGGTAACTTCTTCAATTTGAACAATGGTTTCCATCACCTCCCTTGATAGCAGGTGCAAGTCGCTGTAGGAATCCATCTCTAAGGCATCAAACCCTTGAACAGTAATAGCTAGGGAAGCAGGGGAAGCAGGGGAAGTGTCAGAAGCGGCGGGAGAAGATACAGAAGATGGCAGGAAAAGTCCCTCAGATTTGCTGGTTTCCCCATCCCCCTGTCTTGCTGCCATTCCTCTTGGGGTGGCAATCTGGTCATAAGATGTGCGCAGCTTGTGATTGGAAGCTTCGAGAATATTGACCCGGCGGCTGAGGTTGTCTACTAGGGTGCGCAGTCGTCCCAGTTGCAGCGAAAGACCATTGCGCTCGATAGTCAGTTCTCCAAACAAGTCATTTAGTCGATCCAACTGTCGCACAGGAATGCGCACAGTATTTTCCTGGTGTGGGTCTTTTGAGGAGTCTTCCTGATTGTTCTCCCTCAGGAAGATGGGTTCAGGGGAAGGGGGGGAAGACAAGGGAGGGGGAGAAGACAAGGCAGAGGGGGAAGAGAAGGCAGAGGGGGAAGAGATGTTGAGATTGCTATCCACCCATTGAAATACCTTTACTTCCCCTTGGTCTGGCTGGTCTGGCTGGTCTGGCTGGTCTGGCTGGTCTGGCTGGTCTTCTTGGTCTTCTTGGTCTGGCTGGTCTGGCTGGTCTGGCTGGTCTGGCTGGTCTTCTTGGTCTGGCTGGTCTGCCTCATCCCCTTGTCCGACTAGTTCTGGCTGATCGGTTTCCAATTCCCCAACTAATATAGCTTCCTCTGCCACCCCTGGGTCTGTAACTCCTCCTTCATTCTCCTGAAACTCCCTAGGTTCCAGGCGGCGGGGTAAATGAGTCAGTTGACCTACCAGTACCAAAGCCTGGGATTGCCGCCACACCATTAGAGCTTGTTGGGCGATCGCTTCCACTTGGTGTGGGGCAGCTTCTAGCTGGTGATTGATGTCTTCGCACAACTGGCTAAAAGCCTCAAGCTGCAGCATTTCGCCTAACCCGCCTAATTCTTGAGCCATGATGGACACTTCTTCAAGCAAGCAGGGTCTTTCGGGGTCTGCTAACACCCCTTCTAGGCGAGCTAGACACCCTTCCACTTCTGTTTCAAACAGCATGGCAGTCACATTAGTGCCATCCTCTGCTCCTAGCATAGTCGTAGCATCATCTGCGACCGGGTCCCCTAGAATCTCGTGCAGTTGATCAAATACTGGGTTAGCTATGGTTTCTAGCCACTGGCAGTCTACCCGATTGCCCTGGCGGTTGATATCAAGTACCTGGCGCAGACAGTCTACCCCCTGTAGGAGTAGAGTTTCGAGTTGGTTTTCGATTGCGATCGCATTTTTCTTAGCCTTGAGAACTTTAAATGAATCCTCTAAGCGGTGAGTTAGGTGACTCAAGGTGCCATATCCCATCATCCCAGCTCCCCCTTTGACAGAATGAACTGCTCGCAGAATCCCATCCATTTTCTGACTATCAATGGGAGCGCTGGCTAAACCCAGCAGCACCGATTCAATGGTATCTAAGTATTCCTTTGCCTCTTCGAGAAACTGTAGCTGAATTTCCAGTTCTTTGTCCTGTGACATGTGTAGTGGTTAGTGGTTAGTGGTTAGTGGTTAGTGTTTATTGGTCATTAGTCATAATTCTGAGCAACTTTAAACTTGCCAACCGATGTTTGTAATTCTTCAGCAATACTGACAGTGTCTTGGAGGGAGTGGGAGATATGTTCTGTTGACTGGTAGGTGCGTTCTGAGATTTGGGCAATGTCTTTCATTACGTTTGTCACAGCGCTTGAGGTTTCCGCTTGGGAAACGGTAGCTTGGGATATGGATTGAATGAATTGGTCGATTTGGGTGGAGACGTTGAGGATTTGACGAAAACTGTCTTTGGCTTCTTGAACTAGATAGGTGCCTTCGACCACTTGGGTAGTCCCCAGTTCCATAGCTTCCACAACTTCGGAGGTGCCTTGTTGGATGTTGTCTACAATTTGTTCAATTTCTTTAGTGGCCGTGGCAGCGCGAGCAGCAAGTTCCCCAACTTCTTCGGCAACCACGGCAAATCCTTGCCCGTCTTCCCCAGCTCGGGCGGCTTCTATGCCAGCGTTGATGGATAATAGGTTGGTTTGCAGGGCAATTTGGTTAATAAATGCCACCACTTGGGAAATTTGCTGGGAGGATTCCCCGAGGCGCTTGACTTTTTTGGCAGTTTCTGCTATAGTATCTCTCAAAATTATGATACTGGCAACAGAGCGCTCAATAGCGTGGGTGCCGCTTTGGGCGGTGTTGGCAGCGGTATGGGCGACGGCAGCGGCTTGGCGGGCGTTGAAGGCTACCTCTTGAATAGAACTAGTCATTTGAGCCACAGAATCTAGGGTGTGGGTGATTTCCTGGGTTTGTTGGAGAGCGGCTTCAGAGAGTTGATGAATAGCTCCGGCATTGTCCCCAACGGACTGGTTTACCTGAGTGGCAGCAGTTTTGACTTGGGTAACAATCCCTCGTAGACTTTCGATTACGGCATTGAAGAAGTCAGCCACAGTGCCAATTTCCCCACTGAGGATCTCAGCCCTTACCGTTAGGTCACCTTGGGCAGCTCCTTCCACTTTATTGACCAGTTCTAACAGTTGCAACTGTAGGGCTTCCCGTTGTTGCTGTTGCTCCTGGGAAACTACTTCCGCAGCAGTGCGGGCTTGTTTGAGCTGGTCTACTAGCTTGGCTTGCTCAAGGGCAAAGCCCAATTGAATCGACATCTGCCTGAAAAAATTGATGTCTGATTCTTGCCAATGCCGGGTACCGGAACACTGATGGGCGACCAACAGTCCCAGTAATTTTTCCTCCCCTAAGATAGGGGCGACTAGGTTAGCTTTGACTTTAAACGGTTCAAGTTGACCGAAGTAACAATCACTCAAGCCTGCCTGGTAAATGTTATCCAAGGCAGTAACTCTACCCTGCTGATACTTTTCCACATATTGGTGGGCAAAGCAGGGGTCAGCAATTTCTGCTCCTAGGGATTTAGGCCAGCCATGACCCACAGATTCGGCGACAATGGTTCCTTGCCAATTTTCGTCAAACAGATAGACTAAAACTCGGTCGGTTTTCAGAGCTTCTCGGATGCCACTGATGGCTGACTGGTAGATTTCCTCGACTGTGAAGGATTGCCGGATACCGGAGGTAATCTCAATTACTTGCCCAGCTCGGTCGGCTTCAGCAGTCTTCAGTGTGGCGAGACTGGCACTGCTTAAGGCTAGTCCTAAGTGGGTGGCTAATTCCTGTAGAAAGTCAATCTCATCGGTGCGCCATACCCGAGTCCTAGAACACTGATGGGCTACCAATAAGCCAATTAGATTATCGACCCCCACAATCGGGACGACCAGGTTTGCCTTCACTTGCAGTCGGTTCAACAACTGCATATGGCCCGAGGCATATTTCACCGCTTGGACATCACTGGTGGGCACAACCCGTCCCTTGCGGTAGGCTTCCAGCAATTTTCTGGGAATACAAGCATCAGTGATTTCCTGGGCGATCGCTTTTGGCCAATGGGAGTCTACCGCTTCAGCCACAATGGTTCCCCGATAGCCTGGGTCAAAATAATAGATCACCACCCGGTCGGCAGCTAACTTTTCCTTAGCAGCATTCACCACTAAATCAAAGGCATGGGCTTTCTCATCAGGTTTGGCAGCATGGGTGACAACATCAGCAAATAACCGAGCCTTGTCTAGGGAAGCTTGTTGGTTAGCAACTAGGGTCTGTAGCTGAGATGCCATGCGGTTGATATTTGACCCAAGTACCCCCAGCTCATCGGTTCCCAGCAGCTCCAAACGGGTATCCAGTTCCCCTTCGCCAAGGGCTTTCACTGCCTTGGTAGCTGCTAGCAGGGGACTGGTCAACCGGTTAGCGAGATAGACAGCTACTGCAGCAACTAATAAGGTGGTCAGGGAGGTTCCCAGGGTCAGGGTGAGGAGTAATTGCCGCTGGGGCAGAAATGCGATCGCATCTGGGGTGGCCATCACTGCGACCCAGGGCAGGTCTGGTAAATCGTTGATTTTACTTAAATCGTTGTTTTTACTAAAGGGGGTATACGCTAGCAGATCCTGATGCTTTTTGACCTGATCAGATGTGACTAGAGTATTTGGTTTATCAGCAGTTAGCAGTTCCTTGGCGTCAGGGAATACCTTGGTTAGGGGCTGATTAACGATATTGCTTTGGTTGGAGAGAAAAATTTTACCGTTGCTGGTGTTGATTAAGTAAAGTTCTTCGCGTCCGCGGCCCATCAGGTTAATCGAATCTTGAAGGTATTGGATGGGCATCCGGGATTGGATAACTGCGACCAGCTCTTTTGTATTTTGGTCAAGTACCGGTGCAGCTAAGTAAAGGGATAACTGACCAGACGCATCCGACTGTGTCGGTTGACTAATCGCCGGTTGTTTGGTGTTGATCACCTGCTCAAAATAAGACCGGGAGCTGGGATTATCTACGGGAGTCTGATTAGATTTGGCAATGACTTTGCCTGTTAAGTCTAAAACAGCTATACTGTCGTAGACTTGGTAAATGTCTTGGTAGCGGTTTAATAATAAGGCTTGTCTTTCCGAAAGGGAGCTGGTCTGCTGTTGACTGGAATTAGTAAAAACTGGGAGCGTAGCTAGAAATCGAATATCCGCATAGCGTTCTTGTATGAAGCCGTTGAGTTTGTCTTCTAGGCTAACTACCCTAGCAATGTTGTTTTGGGAAATTTCTTCGGTAATAGATTGGTTGGCTAAGTTATAGGCAATAGAGCCAATCAGTAGTACAGGAATAGTGCCTAGGGTGATTAATAATGATGTTACTTTAGTTTTTAAGCTGAGTTTAAGACCCCCAGAGCTTTTGGAAGTGCTAGGTGGTTCAGTGGAGCCTATAAGCTCAACCCCATCCTGATTGGAGTTTTGGGTTACTTCTGTCCTAGTCACATTTATAACTGAGTCCAATTCGGCATGGTGACGATACCTGTCTTGGGTTACCCCCTGACTAGTTAAATCCTTATTAATTTCATTATTATATATTGATTTATCAAACTGTTTCACCATAAAAAAGCACCATTACCTGGCTACTAACTTAGTTTTTATAAAAGCATTGATATATCTATTATATTTTAAAAAAATGGTCTATTTTCGGATAGTATTAAATTAACAATCAACAATTAACAGCTCCCATTGAGCTTAAGTCAATTCCCGTTAAATTAGGTGTTGTGTAAAAGAGATGAAGCCATAATTGCCAAACCATCTAGTACTAACAAAATTTCTTGCTCTTGCAAAGCGCATCCTCGTAAGTAGGGAACCAAACCCGATGACACTTGTCCCAGTGGAGATTGAATACAATCGGGTGTTAGTCGCAACACCCCTTCAATGCTTTGGACGGCAACCCCTAAAGACGCTGACTGATTACGGAGCGTCACTATGTTGTACTGTTGAACATTGGTTTCTACCGTCGGTAAACCTAGCATTTGAGCTAGATCAATGACCCACAACACACGAGAACGCCGATTCATCAACCCCTGTACGTAGAAGGGCATATTTGGCATGGGGGTCAGACGCTCTTGGGGCAAGACTAGAACTTCCTGGGCTTGATGCATAGATATAACCGCAGGGGTTTGTTCATTTAACAAAAATTTAAGATAAGCATCCCCGATATTATTGTGTTCTTCAGATGGTTTGGTTATACTAGCTAACTGAGACCAGGTCTGGGGGGTATGGGCTAGGGCTGAGGTATTCATTAATTCACAAGTTAACCTATGTGAGGAGACCAATAATTGGTGAGTTTATAATTGGTGAGTTTGTCAAAGTATTGGTTAGGTCAACTATAACCAATAAAATAATCTATAGTAATAACCTATAGAGGGATATGTATTTATAAAACCACCCTAAATGTCTTAATAAATCAACACCGAATTCAGCTTTTTATCCTTCATAGATATAAAGTAGATAGTTACCCAATGATTATTTGAGATGTTTAAACACTATCTTGAGGAGATCGGATTGGTTAAACGGTTTAGTCAAGTAACCAGATGCTCCAACAAGTTTAGCCTTAGCTCGGTCTAGGAAACCAGTATTCCCTGTTACCATAATAATTGGGGTATGTTTAAAAAGTGAATGCTTTCGTAACAGAGAACATAGCTCATAACCATCTAAGTTTGGCATGGCAACATCGAGCAAAATTAGGTCAGGCTTAATGCGGATAACTTGCATTAATGCCCTAACTGGGTCATTAATCATGACAACAGAGAAACTTTTATCTTCTAAGAAGGAGTTGATGGCATTTAAAACACTTGTACTATCATCAATGCAAGCAATCTTGTAAGTTTTACTGGTAGACGTTGGTTGTTGATTAACCGAGGTATGATGCTGAAATCTCTGCTCTAATGGAGCCGAGTTATTTAGAGAGGATTCGTGAATTGAGTTCAATGGTGTAGAATTTCCGATTGGGACTACAGAATTAGAGCTATAGGGATTATTCACTGGCTTTGAGTTAGAAGAGTGCTGATGTTGTAACTGTTCGTAACAGTGTTCAACAATTGTGCGAAGGTCAAGCCTACAAAATTTAGGCAAATCCTCAGATGGATTAGTTTCCAGTAATTGGTAAGTTCCTTCTTTCTCTGACAGCAGAGAACCGATTACGTCTTCAGCCAATTCTTCGATCAGACTTGCTGCCTGAACGGAATTCAGATAATTTTGATTGACCAACCAACAAATTGCTTGGTAATCTGAAGGATAATTTGAATGACTGTTTAAGTTGGCTTCAAAGATCAGGCGAACCTGAACCCGAACCGCACTAACAAGGGTAGGAATTCTACGACTTAGACGAGATAAGTAATGGTCTAGGCGATCAAAGGGGTTGATCGAGTTTGAGCCATAAATTAATTGACCATTTTCTAGATAGATTGACCAAGAAACTGAACCACTAGATACTTGTAAACATCCATTGGCATGGCGACTAGATAATTGAGCCAATAAGGAAAGGGGGTTTAGTTTTTTATCATGCCTGTAGCTATTGATGTAGGTGGAGTTCATTTTTCTCTAATCCGCTGTAAATCAATTGATGAAAAAAATCAATACTAATGATTGATTTGCTTGGGTTAATAGTTAGCTACATCCTAGCTAGAGTAGATTCCGGAAAGTTTTCTTGAAGTTAAATTATTTTTTTAACTAAAAATCGATTTTCTACACAAATAACAGCCATACCCAAACTAAAACTGTACAATAGGTCATGTGATGTGACTAGTAAAAATTACCTAATTAACTTAGGTAGTAGCTGCTTACCTGAATTCTATATCTCAGAAATGAATGGGAGCTGAGATTCAAAAATTAAACGGTTTTAAGTTTTTCCAAAAAAATTGAGGGGTGAATCGTCATTTGCATTGCACCATGACATCCAAGAGTGAAGGGTAACTATAGTAAACTTGGATACACCCTGTAGGGACAGAAAAACTTTCCCAACACTAGATTAACCAAAAATTCACTCGTTGTCCATTATCATAACAAGGTTGTCTATCATCTGTGTAAAGCTTATATAAATAGTTTTTTCAATGGATGAAGTTAGTGTAATTAATCAGTGACTATTTACTGGCTGGCAGAAAATATTACCTAACAAGGGGTCAGGGGAAAAGTCTCGGAATTTATCGTGATAGTCAGAAGTACTGCTCTAATCAATCAGGAGCTTAGCTAAAATCACTTTAAGATTTGGCTAATGACATTAACGACAAGTTAGTTAATATAACCAAAATTGCACTTGTCAATAGCATTATTTTCAAGTTATAGTTGGTGGAGCTCGAATCAGCTGTTACACACTTAACTTGCACACTGAAGTAGGACTAGCCTACGGCAAGTCGAAGAAAGCGTCTACATTTATATAGCCCCTATATAACCCTATTATGCACGAGTTTGGGGGGCTAGTGCAAGATATGAGGTATATTAGTATACTAATATAGTAATTACTTTGTGTGATTGCCAGCAAAGAAGTGCTTTCCATCAGCAGGGTGATTTGGTCAAGACGTTTCCCGCTCTACAGGGAGACGCAAAAAAAATAGTTAGGTTAAATAAGACGTTACTGCCGCAGTCTATCCTGGGAGTAATTGTCCCCCATTATAGGAATAACTTTAGGAATAAACTGATCTCGATGCTAGCTATCGTTAACAATTAACAATCAAGGCTAGGAATGCTGCGGAAGCAGTTCCTACCCCATATCTTGTCGTTTTATCAATTGGTTAGACAAGTATGGGAAGCTATTCATCCCTTACAAAGCCAGTTTAGGTTACATTTGAGCTGAATTTTTTCTCAAGTCCCATTAAATCGGGCTATAGCTATAAACTCAATTCCAAAGGGTGCATCTCATATTTGTAAAAAAGATCTCAATTGTGGGGCGGGGGCGCGGGGCGGGGGCGCGGGAATTTTCTCCCGAATTTTTGCATAATTGCAAAACTGAGATGCACCCATTCCAAACGTATTTTGCTGATCAAATATCATGACTCATTTTGGCATAATTTGTCCTGCTGCTTCTGGTCATCTTAACCCTATCACTACTTTAGGTTACGAACTGAAACAGCGTGGTCATCGCGTCACCGTATTAGGAATTGAAGACCCTCAACCAAAAGTTCTAGCCAGAGGATTATAATTTCAGGTGATTGGCAAGTCTGATTTTCCCAAAGGAACAACAAAAGACGTATTTACTCAACTAGGTAATCTGAGTGGAATTAAGGCATTACATTATACAATGAATTGGTTTTTAAATGTAGCCAAAATGTCTCTTAGGGATACCCCAGAAGTAATTAAAACAGCAGGTATAGAGGTATTGTTAGTCGATCAAGCTTCTCCAGAAGGAGGAACTATCGCTGACTATCTAAACATTCCTTTTGTTAGTGTATCCACTGCCTTAATGCTGAATCGGGAAATAAGTGTTCCTCCCTTTACCACATCCTGAAATTATGACCCTTCATGGCGGGAACTTCTACGGAACAGACTAGGTTATGCACTGGTTTCTTTTCTGGGTAAATCTCTGGGAAAAGTTATTCATGATCATCGTAAACAGTGGAATTTATCTCCCTATAATAAGGTGAATCAACACTATTATCAATTGGCTCAACTTAGTCAACAGCCTGCTGAATTTGAATTTCCCAGAAAAGAACTACCGTCTTGTTTTAATTTTACATGTCCGTATCATTATTCAAATTAAGTTAGTCTAGAATCAATTCCCTTTACTTCTGAAAAATTAACTTGATAACCGTTAATTTATGCTTCTATGGTAAATCTAAAAACTCGGCTTTTTGGGTTTTTAAAATGATTGCATAAGCTTGTATGGGATTAGATGTTCAATTAGTAATCACTTTAGGTTGGGGAGTTAATCCAGAATATTTGCCAGAATTTCCAGGCAATCCCATAGTTGTTGGCTATGCACCTTGCGTTGCTTAATAATGGAATGATTTTAAGAGTTTTTAGGTGCGCTTGACCTTGGCGAATTAAATTCGCCACGGGTCGCACCTGTGGAATGGGCATCTTGGTGGAACTGGCATCTTGCCAGTTTCAATATATTTTCCGGCGGGCAGGATGCCCACTCTACTCCTATTCATTCGAAGATTCAGCAACGCCCAAACTTGTGCCAGCTCCTGCTCCAGTAATGTTATAAATGAAAGACCCAAATTGTTGCTATGGTGAGTATTCACGTTGAAGACGATCAAAAAACCCTTGAGGTCGAACCTAACCAAAACCTAGCTGACATCTGCGATGAGCATCCCATTTCCCTTCTTTTTGGTTGTCGGGAAGCATCCTGTGGAACCTGTCTAATGGAGGTAGTCAGGGGCATTGAAAACCTGACACCTATCACAGCTGATGAGCAGGATTTGCTTGATGTGTTAGCTCCAGACAATCCTCACGCACGTCTAGCTTGCCAGTGTGTTGTGATGGGCGATATTAGTATCAGTACTCTCAAGGGGTGAGGGGATGAACAGATGAGGGGATAAACAGGTGAGGAAAATTCCCTTTCCACACTATCTTTTGTCCAAGCACAAGAACGGAGGGATGGAGTGATCACCCCATCACTCCATCACTCCATCACTCCATCACTCCTTAAACCAGATATCATTGTAAAAACTCAGGAGTTGAAAGGGGAGCATCGATTCGACGTTGACTAGGCTTGTCAAGCTTATAAATAATCGGTGGTTCTGGTAGCAGCAGATACCGCTTGCCCCAGCCATCATTAATATCCTCAGGTCTAGGTTCAGGTGGTTTGGTCTGACCGGTGGGTAAGGCAACGGACAGAATTTGACGTGCCTGGACATACCGTTGACCATCCGATGTATTGTTGATCAGGCTGCTTGCTAGGGTTATTCGCTGCTTCTTTAAGTCCTCTTCTAGTTCCCAGAGGGACTCTTTGGGGGCGAGGGTGGCTACAAAGGTTACTTCCTCTGCTGGTTTTAGTGATAACCCAAGTTTGGACTGATCCATTTGCCAGACTTCTTGAAACTGACCGTCTGGTGCAATTTGCCATAGTTTCAAGTCGGTCTGCCATCTTCCCTTCTTTACATCGACATTTTGATAAGCCAGAATTGAATAGATAAAATTTGCGTCTCTGTTGAAAGAGAGCTGTTGATTAGGGTGCAAATAGCGAATCGCTGCTACCGTGATGGGAATTTCCTCGGGAAGATTCGTGGTTCCTGCTACGGTGTAGATCCCCGGACGGTCTGATTTGGTCACCCTAAGCTGAAAAATTGCTTTGGAAGATTGACCGAGTAATCGATTAGTTAATTGCCGTCCTGGTAATGGAAGCTGGGTGCATCCATTACTTAAAAGTAAGAGTATAAAGATGCTAAATACCCCTTTTAACAAATGGGTCATATTTTGTTTGACTATTTTTTTTGTACAAATAAAAATAAAGGTTTTGTGCATAGTCGATAGTTGCATAAAATTGTGATTAAATTAAAGTTTAACAAATCAAAATTTATTTTGGTAATTTTTGGGGATGATTAATGTTAATGCTTGGCCTGGTTAATTTTTATTCATTTATATTTTTTTGTTAGGGTTTTAGCCAGCTATTTATATTATTTATATGATGAATATTTTCATTGATTTAAATATCCCCTAAAAATCATATTTTTTTTTGTTGTATGAATTTGAAAGTGACATTAAGTATAGTAGCATTGGTATTCAATAACATTCAGAAGTTACCAAACCTTATGATATCGGATTAAACCTAAGACTTTGAAAAAACTAATCAAGCTTACTTAATTATATGATATAATTAGCCCCAATTTTAAAAAAAACGGAGCAGCTTTTCTCGGCTGGTAAAACATTTACGGCGGTTTGCATAACTATCAGGTACACAGGATTGTTTTCTCTCTTCCCTCTTCCCTCTTTCCTGCTCCCAGCTCCCAGCTCCGAAGCTCCCTAAAAACCCAGAACTTTGTACCTAACTGAATTGCAAACCGCTGTATTGGCCATAAATGTTAACTAAGCACAATTATATTTCATTGATTGTGGTGCTCATGAGAGACATAAATCAAATCCCTATTGCTATTGATACTAATAATCAACCAAGCATGAGCGCCTCAAAGCGTTCCGTTGAGCTAAGTTACTTATTATCCATTGGCTCGACTTCCCCCTTAGCCAAATGGGGTTTTATAGCCCCGATCACCCTATCACTCTTGTTAGGTGTTGCTAGTCTGAAAACAGAACCAGCCCATGCTTATTTTTCGGGGCTATGTCCTAGTCTTCCGGATCAAATTGTTTCGGAAAAACCTCTTAGCCCTAAGAGCGAAACGTCGAAACCATCACAGCATAACGTCTGGAGCAATACAGACCAAGACCGGCTGGACAGGTTCAACTCTAGCAATTTGTCTGAAAAGTCCCAGGAGGACTGGTCTGTTAAGGATTCATGCAGGAGGATGAGGGCTAGGTTTCAAGCAAACCCTAACAGCCAATACTACTCGGTTAGCAGCGGACAAGGAATTGGTTGTGGCTACACAAACGAAAGCTGCCTGAGGTACTTTGATAGGACTGTAGGTTTATCCAAGCAATATGACCCTAAGAGCTTCCACCCCAGTGAAGATGATTGGGTATCGATTGAGCCTAAGAAGCTGGCACAAACTAACTTTGAGGAAGCACCAGAGCGTCCATTAATTCCAGAGATTGAGCCTAAGGATGATAACCCTTTAGCTCCGACCCTAAACGTACAAGGTGCCTTTCTGAATCAGGTAGACACATCAGCGAGACTACGGCTGCAAGGAACTTATCCCCTTTCTCCCCATGCTTTGTTTGGTGCCACAGTTGACCTCACCACTGGGGATGGCTTTTCCGACACCGAAGAAACGGGATTAAGTCTCAATGAACTTTACTTTACCACTTCTGTGCCTAGCTATTCTAATCTGCGCTTTGTAGTTGGTCTAATGGATTTGACATCTTATTTTGACCGCAATAGCTTTGCTAAAGATAGCACGACCCATTTCTTTAACCCGGTGTTTCAGACGAATCCTGCTCTGGCAGCAGCAGGTATAGCGTCCCGTCCGGGGGTGCTGCTCAACTGGAATTTAACCGACAACCTGGAAGTAAGAGCTGCGGGCTTTTCTTCAGACCGAGACCTGGATGATTTTGCCTTTGATGGGTTTTCTTCAGAGCTAGCTTTCCGGGTAGGTACAGCAATCATTCGGGGGACTTACCTATCGGCTCGGGATGCTCAGAAAGATGGATTCCAGGAAATTTTTTCTTTGAACCGAGGGGATAACGAGTTTGGTCCGAAGTCCTCTGACCGCGAAGAAGCTTACGGGATTAATGGAGAACTATATATTCCTGCTCTCAAGATGGGACTGTTTGGGCGCTATGGTTGGTACGAAAATCTTGATTTAGATGAAAGCGGGGATACCTACAGTGTGGGTCTGAACCTCTTAGATTTGTTTATGGATGATGACCGACTAGGGCTTGGCTATGGTCGGCAATTGTCTAATGATGACTTGCGCCGGGACGAAGGTAATAAAGTACCAGATGTTTGGGAATTGTTCTATGACGTGCGTGTTTCACCTAATGTGCGTGCAGGTGTGACTTTGCAAGGACGAGATCAGTTTTCAGATACAATTCTTGGTGTTCGAGTCAGGGCTGATTTTGATGTGAGTGATCTCTGGGATTGAGTGCTGAGTGCGTGAGTGCGTCAGTGCGTGAGTGCGTCAGTGCGTCAGTGCGTCAGTGCTGAGTAATGGGTTTTTAAAGCTACTCGCTCATAGAATTACTCAGATAGATAGAACATAGACACTGATTCATCCTTGATAGTTCATCCTTGATAGTTCATCCTTGATAGTTTATCCTTCATCCTTGATAGTTCATACTTCATTCTTCATACTTCATGCTTTTGACCAATGAATAACGATTCTCTTGGCAAAAAAAATTTCCACTGGCAGCGTTGGTGGGTCTTTTTGATGGTTTTTGGGTTAGCAGGAGTATTAATCTTCAGCCCAGTTGAATCGGTGGTACCAGCGCTCCAAGCACAAGTTACTTCTGCAGTACGCCGAGGTTACTCTCTGTTAAAGAAAGGATGGGTGGATAATGCGATCGCAACCTTTGAACAAGCTCTAAAAGGCTCTCCCCAATCGAAGGAAGGGAGGTTAGGTCTAGCGATAGCGTATCAGCGAGCAGGGCGAGATGCAGATGCTTGGGCTGCTTATCAACAAGTCCTAGCCATCGACCCAAACAATAAAGAGGCTCTGGAAGCGGTAGGAGAATTGGGAGGTTATCGTCCTGAATGGCAGCCGGATGGGATTGAAGCCCTAACGACTTTATTAAACCTAAGTCCTAATGATACTGCTGCTCTTGCTCAGCGGGCTTTACTGCTGGGCTACCAAGGTCGTTTTCCGGAAGCCCTAGCTGATTATCAAATTGTGCTGGAGAGCAATCCTACACCAGAAATCATTCTTGGTGCTGCTCAAATCTATACCTATAGTGGTGACTATCAGCAAGGGCTGGAGCTATTTGATCGTTACCAAGCTAGCGGTAAGCCAATTCCGGGAAATGCAGCGGGAGCCTATGCTCTGGCTCTACGAGAAACTGGCAATCCTGCTCAGGCGGTAGAGGTACTGGAAGCCCAGCTCAATCAATTTTCCCAATTCTATGGCAATGATAGCTATCTACGGGCTGATTTAGCTAAAGCTTATCAAGCCTCTGGGCAACTCACAGAAGCTTTGTCTGTCCTAGAACCGTTGCGAGGGAGGGATGAAGCGGCTTTACCCTTAGCCCGGGCCCTTTCAGAAATTGGTCGTCGTGAGGGTCGCTCTGACCTAACCGAAGACGCGGTTACTCTCTACCGTCAGGTACTGGCCTCAACATCAAAGCCATCTTCTGCTTTAGTCAGGGAAGTGGCTGATGTGATGAGTGAGGTACCAACCCAGTGGGCATCAGCTCTAGAGCTTTATCAGCAGTTGACCGAGGAGCAGTCGAATAACCAAAGCTTGTTGGTGAAGTCGAATAACCAAAGCTTGTTGGTGAAGCAGATTATTCTAGAAAGTAAATTGGGTCAGTTATCCCGAACTCAACGGCGACAGCGGCTGCTTGAGATAACCCAAACCCTACCTAGTGAACCAGCTCAGCAGCGAGATTTAGCCCAAGCTTTGTTGCGTCTAGACCCTCCTGACCCAGAACTGCTGAGTGTTTACCAAGATTTGCTGGCTACAGGGGTAGATGTACCGTTTTTGAATTTCCGTGTTGCTCAGATTTTGATAAAGCAGAATCGACTAGCCCAGGCAATAAGTGCGATTGATAGTTACAGGGCAACCTCTACTGGTGAATCGGACCAGAGTACGGAATTATTGCTAGCAGAGATTGACCGTCGCCAGGGAAATCTCGATGCCACTATCCAGCGGTATCAGAGAATTATTCAGAGTAACCCAAATAATAATTTATTCTATGGTGCTTTGCGGGGGTTAGCGGGAATCCACATTGCCCAAGGTGATCCACAGAAAGCTCTGGTTATCTATGACCAGCTGCTATCTCGCGATCGCAATGATTTATTAGCCCAGCTGGGGCGCAGTAGTGTAGCATATCAAACTAAACGTATTGACCAAGAGGAAGCGGAAGGGGTACTCAATCAATGGCTACAGACTCAGCCTTCTATTGATCCACCGCCGGAATTGTTGAGTTTGGTGGGTGTTTTGCCTGCTGACCCAGAACGAGAAACCCTGTACATTACTCTACTAGAGGTCTCACCAGATAATGCTCCTGTACAATTGCGACGGCTACAGGTTTTAGCACAGCGAGACCCTAAGTTAGCTAAAGCTGAAATAGCTGAGTGGATTGCCGGTAATCCTGATAATATCGATGCCTACTTTGTGCAGGGAGAATTGGCTATGGGATTGAGGGATTTGCGATTAGCTAGCAATGCTTACGAAGAAATTTTAGAACGGGAGCCTGATCAAATTGGTGCCTTACTAGCGTTGGCAGGGATTAGCTTTACTCAACAGCACTATGCTAAGGCAACGGGGTTTTATAAACAGATACTAGAACTGGAGCCCAAGAATTTATCGGCTCGCCAAAACTTGGCTGAATTAAGTGTTGCCCAAGATTTTCCGTTTACAGCCCTCCAACGGTTTGAAGGACTCAACTCGGAAGAGAAAGAGTCTACAGGGACAGCTAATCCTAAGCTCGATAATCGCATCCTGCGGCTGGAGGTTGATATTCTGAAACGACGAGGTTTTCAGCCTTATTGGGAGCGGTACTAATGTAAGTATTCAGCAGTCAGCCGTCAGGGCTCAGCTTATTTTATTCAAAATCACCGATTGCGCTACGCGCATTAGCTGATAGCTGATAGCTTAAGTACTAATACCCTGTCAATTTAGTTTTTATGGTTAGGGCAAGATGTTAGATTTTAGGTGTTAGATTTTAGGTGTTAAGTTTTAGTAATTAAAGCTTAGCACCTGATAGCGTTTCGAACACTACAATACTTGTTATTTGCTAGGATAAGTTACTTTGGTTCGTTCCAATTCTTCAACCAAAATTACTGGAATTGGACTGGTTTCTAACACTGCCTGAGATACGGAACCGACCAGCACTTGCTGCCAGGGTTGATGTCCCCGTTTTCCGATCACAATATCTGTTACTTGATGCTCTTGGGCTATGCGAACAATTTCTTCGGGAATCGAACCGGTTACGGTAATAAACTGATGCCGAATATCCAAGAGCAAGCGTTTGGTTTGGTTCTGTAACTGCTTGACTTCTGGCTGATTTGATGTTGTGATCACATGTAAAACAATAACTTCCCCATTACTTCGTCTTGCTAAATCTGCTACTTTAGTTAATACGTGGGTGGCTAAATTAGAGGTATCGACAGCGGCTAGTAGCAGAGTATGAGAGGCAACGGTTACTTTGGTGGGGTCTACAGGGTCTTGGGATAAGAGTTTAGGGGCAAAGGTGGGAATTGCCCAAGCCCCTAGAGGTGCAGTAATCAAAATTGAGAGGGCTGCGATCGCTAAAATTGTCTGACCTCCTTCTAGCCCTTGACTCAAGGGAATACCACCAATGGCTGCTTGTACTGTGGCTTTTGCGGAGTTTCCGGGTAACAAAAACAGTTTCTCTCGCCAAGTCCAATTACTCCCCAATGTGGAGAGATACCACCCGACCATCCTACCGATACATAAGCCAATGGCGAGGATTAAAATGCCAGGTAACAGGGTTGTTTCTAATACCCGCAGTTGGATACTAGCTCCCATCAAGACAAATAGAATAATCTCTGCTACTACCCACAGATGGTTAAATTCCACTCGCAAGCGTCGTGCTAAGGGAGGGTCTAATTGTATTAGGAAAAATCCCATTGCCATGGTAGCTAAATAGCCAGAAAAGTATGGCAGACTTTTAGCTAACACTACTAATAATAAGGCAATTGCTGCGGTAATTAAGGTATCTTGGACGATAGTCTCGGTCCAATTTTGTTTGGTTAATAGGAAAATAATTAACTGAGCAGCGATATATCCAATTAAGACACCAAGGGCGACCTGGATTAGAACTTGCAGGGGCAGGAATTGGATAGCATTACTGTTGATCGTTCCTTGTGCCAAGAAATTCACCATCAAACTAAAGAGTAGCAATACTAGGACATCGGATAAGGCACTCCCAGTTAGAATCACATCCGGTATCCCTTTAGCTACGCCCCAGCCTAAACTTTTGAGTCGCAGCATTCCTGGCACAATCACGGCGGGGGATTCTGCTCCGACTACACAACCTAGGAGTAATCCAGTGGGAAAATCGAAATTAAACAGTATTATCGCAGCAACAGCTACTGCGATCGCTTCGGTGATGGCGGGCAAAAAGCCTAACCTTAGCGCAACAGTTCCTTGCTCCAGGAGTTTCTCGAGATCCAATCCCAGTCCTGCCCGCATTAAAATGACCATAACTGCGAAGGTGCGTAGGTCATCAGCAATAACTAGGACTTGTGGTGCGATCGCATCCCCCACTTCTGGTCCGATCACGATACCCACCACAATCATGCCAATCAAAGGAGGTGCTCCCAAGCGACGGGCAAGTTGACCCCCAAAAAAGCCCATCAATAAGATCCAAATTGTACTGCCTAGCATCCGAAATGTTCGTGCTCGTATATAAAATGTAATTACTTGTCGCTCAATTATAAAAACACAGTTGATTCGGATTGGCAACACTTGATATGAGTTGTTATGAAAATCAAGCCTAACCTTGCTATTACTTTGGCTACTTTACTGCTATCAGTTGAGGGGGCAATTGCTCAACCTAATTCATCATTTCCTAACGCTACACCACCAACTCCACTACTGTCGAACCAAGAACGGGAGGAAGTGGAAAGGTTAATTAATGATCATCTAGAGAAAAGTTACACAATTCGCAATCATATCCAATCGGAAGTTCATCGAACCTTTGACTGGACGATTAACCTGCTCAACCTTTTAATTACAGTACTAATCGCCATCCCTATTGTTACTAGTCTGGCAGTGCTCTTGCTACGTCGTAGCATCATCAACCAATTAGTGTCTGAGACGCAAAAGCAATTCCAAGAAGAAGCTGAACAAAAAATAAAAGAGCAAATTGATGCTGAAGTCACTACGGAATTAAAACGACAAGTTGAAGCTTTTAAGCAGGAGCTGGAAACGCTGAAATCTGATTTTGTTTCTCAACTCCAGCATCTAGTTGTGGCTGCTCAACATGAGAAAGAGCAGATTTTTAACGAAATTTCTCGAATTACTCCGTCGATTATCCAAGAAGAATTTGTTGCTCCAGAAGTCCAACAAAAACTGGAAGAGCTAACTAAACAGCTGGAGTCGTTAAAGTCTGCTAATCCCCAGCTATACTTAACAGTTGATGACTATATCAATCAAGGACACGCTCTGTGGATTGAAAATCGCTATCAAGATGCGATCGCATCCTATGAAAAAGCGCTTCAGCTCCAGCCAGATTCCGATGTGGCTTGGTCAGGAAAAGGCCAAGCCCTGCAGAGATTAAAGCGATATGAGGAATCCCTCGCTGCCCATGCCGAGGCGATTAAAATTAATCCGAACAACTTTAGGAGTTGGTTTGGACAAGGTTATACTCTCAGATACATGGAACAGTATGAAGAAGCACTGATTTCCTATGATCAGGTGATTCAGCTCAACCCAGATTTTCATCATGCTTGGAACCATAGAGCCTATGCCTTGATCAAACTTGGTCGCTATCAAGAAGCCTGGGACAGTTTGGAAAGAGTACGGCAGCTAAAATCAAATTCATCTAATCTTTACTACAATGAAGCTTGTTATTATGTTTTAAACGGTGAGATTGACTCAGCAATTGCCAGTTTAGAACAAGCGATGAGTTTGAATGATAGACTTAAGTCTATCATTAATATTGATGCGGATTTTGACATGATTAAAGACGAGCAACGGTTCCAAAACCTAATTAATCCATAGATCTGACCATTGTATTTATCTCTTCGTCTACCTTTGCTGGCATCTAGAGAGCAGGTAGCTAAATGATTAAAAACTCAAACAAGTCTCTGGCAATTAGTCAAGTACATTAGTCAAGTACATTACTCAACTGGATTAAACGTTTGATAGTTCCCTCCTAAGCCTTCAACAACTGTGTGAGTATTAGTGATTAACATTTTGATGTAAGTATCAGCTTCACTACCCGGTACACCTAAGGAATCAGAGTATAATTCTTCTGGCGCTAATTTCACCCCAGCTTCCTGAGCCACAGTCTTGATCAAAGCTGGGTTAATCGTGGTTTCCGCAAAAATCACTGGAACCCCAATTTTTTTGATAGCGTCTGCCAAACCCTTGACAGTCTGAGCACTGGGTTTTTCCTCAGTATTCATGCCAATTAAGGTTCCAGCCACTGGTATGCCATAGGCACGAGCATAATATTGAAAAGCATCATGAGTTGTGACTAGGTAGCGGTGCTTCTGAGGAATAGTTTGAATCTGCTGGATAATCCAAGCATCAAGCGTTTTCAATTCAGCAGTTAGCTGTGCTGCATTCTTGGTAAATTCTTCCTTGTCCTCCGGTGAGAGTTCAATCAACTGATCCCGAATGGCATTCACCATTGCGATCGCATTTTTAGCATCCCCCCAAACATGAGGATCCGGTTCCGTCTTGCCTTCGTGTTCAAAATTCAAGGGTGACACCACTTCCGCAACTGCAAAGGTCTTGACCTTAACCCCAGCAGACTTAATCAGCTTAATCAGTGCTGGTTCCAGATTGTAGCCATTGTATAAAATCAGATTAGCTTGTTCCAACGCTATAGTATCGGCTGGGACTGGCTCATAGACATGGGGATCTGCTCCCGGTTTTAGGATACCCGTCAGTTCAATTTCATCTGCTCCTACTTGTTTCGTCCAGTGGGTAATGATAGTGCTAGTGGTAACTACATTCGGCTTATCATCGCCATCAATACCACTCTGCTTTGTTCCGGTGGTATCACACCCACTTATCCAGACTCCTAAAATGATTACTACTGTCAGCCACCATTGGCGCTTTCTACTGTAGGACTTAGTAATTACTCTCATCGGCTTAATCGTTATCTTTTGATCAGAACTTACGCACCAATACCGGGCGTTGCTGATTCTGGGTATGATTCCGCCCCCCTAGCCCCCCAATTCTGGGGGGAACAAAACTCTGAAAGTCCCCCCCGGTGCGCTTTCCAATGGGCGAGTAAATCGCCCTTGGGTCGCACCGCAAAGTTGGGGGATTTAGGGGGCTTGACCAAAACCAGACGATCGCGCATTCATACTTCAATTCAGCAACGCCCAATACCGCACTACCTCGCTGCATCGCTATCAATCAAAGGCTGAAATCGGTGTAATTTTGCTAAGAAACTAGGTTTGCAGCATAAGTCTTATCATATTCTTTTCATATTTCATGGTAAACTATTTTCATATTTGTTTAATTTTTTGTTTCCGGAACCCTCTATGCCAGATGCTGCCTCGGTTCATCACCTTGCTTCTCCCAAGAGGAAACACCAAGCTGGATATAGCAATCTGTCCCAGACAGGAACCATTACCCTGAGGCAACTGGGTGTACACTACCGCCTAGTAGAAGCACTCAGGGATATCAACTGTGAGATCAAACCAGGACGATTAACTGGAATTATTGGTCCGAATGGTGCTGGGAAAAGTACTTTGATCAAAGCCATGCTGGGGTTAGTTCCCACTGCCACAGGCAAAGCTATGTATCAGGGAAAACCGTTGATAGAACAGTTAGAAAAGGTGGCTTATATGCCACAGCGGACGCAAATTGACTGGACTTATCCCGCTACTGTCTGGGATGTTGTGCTAATGGGTAGAGTCCGGAAAACAGGATGGTTTCGTCGCTTTTCCACGGTATCCCGGCGGATTGCAGCGGATGCCATCGAACAAGTTGCCATGGGGGATTACCGCAATCGTCCCATTGGACAGCTATCGGGAGGACAGCAGCAGCGCGTTTTTCTCGCTAAAGCATTAGCTGAACAAGCAGATATATTATGTTTTGATGAACCGATGGCTGGTATTGACAAAAAAACTGAAGCTGTAATTTTTACTATCCTCCATCAACTCGCCGATGCCGGAAAAATTGTGCTGGTAGTTCACCATGATTTGGGAGAAGCGATCACTCATTTTGATGATTTGATTTTGTTGAATCGGGAGTTAATTGCTAGTGGCTCTAGGCAAGAGGTATTGAGTGCAGCTAATATGCAACAGGCTTATGGTGGTCAAGTCGTTTTTTGGTTAGATCCAGTTGCTGTAAAGTGAAAGAGGTAATTTTTTATAAATTTTACCACATTTACAACACTTACAATATCTACCGAA
>NZ_JAAHHE010000559.1:0-3151 GCF_010692525.1 Moorena sp. SIO3B2 | reverse complement strand
ATAGCTGATAGCTGATAGCTGATAGCTGATAGCTGATAGCTGATAGCTAATAGCTGATAGCTGATAGCTTACGACCCTCTAATAAATACCTGGAATCATTTTTGTAGTAATAGCAATACGATTCCAAGCATTGATCGTTACAATAGCCATCAAAAGTTTAGCTATTTCAGTTTCCGAAAAATAGCGACTTACCTCTTCATAAACTGAATTCGGTACCTGATTCTCTGAAATCAGAGTCACTGCTTCAGTTAGCTCTAATACAGCTCGCTCTTCCGGACTAAAAAACGGCGTTTCTCGCCAAGCATTTAGAACATAAATTCGTTGTTCTGTTTCTCCATTACTTCTGGCTTCTTTTGTATGCATATCGATACAAAACGCACATTTATTCAGTTGAAAAGCACGAATTTTAATTAACTTTATCAGTGTTTTGTCTAACCCACTTTTATTCACATAATTTTCCAAGGAATTCATGGCTAAATAAGCTGCTGGTTCAACTTTTTTTAATTCCCATCTTGCTTCCATTTAAATACCTCAATTGGTTGGTAAAATTACAAATTTAACTTTTGACGTTTTACGTGATTACCACATTCCTACTGCTTGATCAAGCTCAGCACGGGCATTGGCCAAAGATTCCTGACGGGCTTCTTCCCCTAAATCTAGTTTCTCGGCATGAATAAAGGTGATATCTGTAATGCCAATAACTCCAAAGATAGCCCTTAAAAAAGGTTCCTGATAATCGTAATCAGCACTAGGGTTTCCTGGAGAGAAACTACCACCACGAGCTGTAAAAATTAGCATTTTCTTTCCCTTAGGAACTAAACCCCGATATTGACCAGCTTCGTCAAAGGTAAAGGTGCGATTAAATCGGACAATTTGATCGATATAAGCTTTGAAGGTAGATGGAACATTGAAGTTGTACATGGGAATGCCAAAAACATAGCGATCGGCTGCTATAAATTCATCCACCAAAGTATCTGATACTTTAATTGCGTCTACCAATTCAGGATTGCGTTTTTCGGGAGGACAAAATGCTGCAGCAATCCACTTTTCATCCACATGGGGGACAGGATTATGACCTAAATCTCGATAGGTTACAGTGTCGTCTGGATAGAAAGACTTCCAAGTTTGAATAAACCGATTAGACAATTGCCGAGAAATAGAGCGATCGCCACGGGGACTAGCATCAATGTGAAGAATATGGGTCATAATTAAGTTGAAGGTTGTTCGCGAAGCGTGGCCAATAGGCCAAGGTGGTTTAGTTGTTCGCGAAGCGTGGCCGAAAGGCCAAGGTTGTTCGCGAAGCGTGGCCAATAGGCCAAGGTGGTTTGGTTGAAGGTGGTTTGGTTTAAGGGTTAAGGTGGTTTGCTTTAAGGTTCAGAATATAACCTGTAACCTGGTAACCTAGTAACCTAGTAAGCTGTAACCTGTAAACTCTAACCTGTAACCTTCAACCTGCTAACCTTCAACCTGCTAACCTCCTAACCTGTAACCGCGTCACCGCGTCACCTGTAATTGGGATTATTTGATGCCTACTGCCATTGAGTAAGCTCCTACAAGAGGTTTAGTGTAAGTATCTTTGAATCCTACTTTGTCCATCCAAGCACAGCAGTCTGCTCCTGTATAGTCGAAACCCCCAAAGGTTTCGATCAGCATATTTAGGCTCATCAGTAACCCAAAGGTGTTCTGGCAGCGCTGATCGTCGATTAGTGCGTCGTAGACAATCAATGCACCACCGGTCGGGAGTACTTCGTAGGCTTTGGCAATTAACAGGTGCTTTTGTTCTAGATTCCAGTCATGCAGGATTTGTCCCATAACCAAAACATCAGCACTAGGCAGCATATCCTGGAAAAAGTCACCACCATGGAAGTTTAATCGCTGGCTAAGTCCTCTCGAAGCAACATATTCCTCGTAAATTGGGCGAACCACTGGCAAGTCGAACCCACTTCCATGTAAATGGTCGTGACTTAGGGCAACGGTTACTGGTAACTGCCCTTGAGCGGTGCCGATATCGATAAACGTCTGAAACTTCTCCCACGGAAATTTCTCAGCGATCGCCTTAGCTACTCCCATACTGACCCCAGACATCGCTTCCAGAAAGAGTTTTAGGCGGGCAGGGTCCTGGTAAAGGGTGCCGAAGAAGTCTTCTCCATTTTTGGCTTCATTCTGGGGTTCACCGCTCCGTAACCCTTCTGTTAATGAACCCCAAAATCGATAGAGACGGCTGTTGTACATCTCTAGGTAACCACCGATATAGGAAGGCTTGGAGCGGTCAAGAAACAAATCACTTTCAGGAGTGTTACTGTAACCGTTATCATAAAATTCTAACACTTTTAAGGCAACTAGTGCATCCAAAAAATCTCGCGCACTACGGGGATGAAGTCCTAGTTTTTTAGTCAATTCAGCAGCAGTCATAGAACTCTGAGCCAGTTCAGTAAACACTCCCAGTTCGACTGCACTTAAGAATGTCTTAGATGCTGAGAAAGCAAACCCCAATTCTAATAATTTGTCCGGTACCAGCTGTTTAGTAACCTGTTGCATTGACTAGTCTCCTTCTAGTGTCATTTAGTAAAAAATGTTGATTTATAAACAAGCTAAGACCTAATTGGAACTTTGGTTAGCTCTGCATAAGCAAAATCATAAAGCCCTTTCCCCTCTAAGTTATGCTCAGCACAAATTAGGATATCCTGATATTGCTCGCGAAGCTTCCTTTTCAAGACTTTTCCTGTTGAACCGACAGGAAGATTAATGACAATTTCTAAGAAATACAATGGTTCCCAATTGTTATACAATAGCTGATGATTGATAGCAGTAATCAGAGCTGATGCTTTAATACTTTCTTGTGTTTTAAGCTTGATAAAAGCCACCAAACCATCGAAGCCTTTTTCCTTAGGGACCCCAATTATTGTACAATCAGCAACAGCTGAGTTGTTCTTCAAAATTAATTCTTCGATGGGTAAGGTATTGACTAAGCCCCTAGCGCACTGAATAGCATCAACCGCACGATCCACGTGAAAAAATTTATTTTCCTGATCATAATAAGCCAAATCCCCACTAATCCAGTACCCTTGTTTATAACTTTTGAGGGTGCGGTTAGAATCATTCCAATAGCCTGGTGTAATAGTTGGAGATTTAATACCCAGGAAACCTACCT
>NZ_JAAHHE010000558.1:0-3160 GCF_010692525.1 Moorena sp. SIO3B2 | reverse complement strand
TGCTGAATGGAAATGTTGGCGCAGTAGCTGCAACAATTGGAATCTTTTTGCCTGCCTTTGTGTTAGTCGGAATCCTCAATCCTTGGGTGCCCAAGCTACGCCAATCCCCCTGGGCAAGTGGATTCCTAGACGGTGTTAATGCCGCTTCCTTAGGACTGATGACAGGAGTCACTTATATCTTAGCACGTACTGCTTTAGTAGATTGGTTAACCGTTATGGTAGCAATAGTTAGCGCGGTGCTGGTATTTCGCTTTAAGGTAAATTCCGCATGGTTAGTATTAATCGGCGGAATTATCGGATTGATTTCACAATTAGCCCAGTTGTCGATTGGGTTTTAGGGAGTCGGGAGTCGGGAGCGGTGCGACCCGTGGCGAATTTAATTCGCCTACGGAAAGCGCACCGAGGGAGTCGGGAATCGGGAGAATGAGGTAGAAAGAATTTTTTCTAGTTTTACTGTTCCCTTGGCTAATAGTATTACGCTTTTCCTTTAACCATGTTCACTAGAATCCCAATAACTTTATTAATATCGCTAATATAATAACTATCATTATCGATATAAGCGACATTTTTTTCAAGCTTAACAAACCTCCATTCATCCCCTGTAGTTACTGCACCATATACACAGGGTAAATCATAACTTTCTTCTTGATTAAAGAGTTGAGCAGCATACATTTCCGCAATACATTGACCCAAGCCAGAAATAATATTTTCATTCTTAGCTTCAACTATTGTAATTACCGGCAAATCTAAATATAACTGCTCTTCTGAACCACTAATGATATAATCACAAAATCCAGTTAAGCCTTTTTCCTTATCGACATTAAAATCAATCCCTGAGAATAGACTAATTTTTTGAGATGATTTTTCTTTGACTTCCAGTAAAATATTAATAATGATTAGTTCTGACCTAGCTTTTTCCGTATTAATGGCTAAGGCTAAAGGGAGATTTCTTTTTAAGGTCTGTGCCAGATAATCACTTATTTGAATTTCTTCACTATTGGAAAATAGTGACTGATCCTCGACAGTCTGGATATTAAAGTCAAGCTTGACTTTCTTTAGAGTAAAGTCACTATATGCCACTTAAGTCTCCTGGTTTTGAGCCTAATGCTAAGGCGGTCGGGGTATGGGTGTTGTTATGCGGCGGATTGGTGCTTTCGATTATACCAAGCATTAACTTCTGCGATTATCTGGCTAACCTGCTCCTGATCCAGAGAACGCCATTGATTGTTTTCAAGAGTATGAAGGCTCTGGTTGGATTCACTGGGATACTTCAACCATCGGTAATAGCCCCTGTCATCGTCCATAGTGAAAAACAATACACATACCGGGAAGGGCAAATCTTGAAAGTACTTCTTTTCTTGGTCAGATAAAACTAGTGACGCTTCTTGCTGTATGTCCTTGAAAGCTTTGTCTCGACCTTTGATGTGAACACCAAAAACCCTTCCTGTTGGTAATTTATCCCGTAGTATTGTTACCAACATATCTAGCCCATAATCAGCCTTCATCCTTTCCACAACTAGATCTTGGCTACTTGTCAAATATACTATCGCCAGATGTTCAGCACGCTCACCAATGAAATAATCTAAATCTCGCTTCATTACTGCCTCCACTATTGCACTAGGAAGTCTGCTGTAACTTGACTGCGATTGACCGTAGGTCACGCTACGCGATGGCTCGAAGAGCCCGCTAAAAGCGATTGGCCTACGGCCACGCTACGCGAACGCATCAATTGATTGCTACTGACTATATTGCCACCTTAACTGAGTTTAATTAGGCAAGCAAAGGTTTGTAATTGTTGAGCTTCGTATTCATGGAATGAAAAGTCTCATTGAACCTCTATAGTCATCAATGTCAAAGATAATCTCAATTAGCCGATCAACACAACGATTGCGATAATCAGGATCACTCAGAACTCGATCAGAATCTCCAATTGTGACAACAGGTAATGAAGTAGATGTATTTTCTTCACGCATCACTTTCTCTAGAGAATTCTTACCGTTCATACTCCGATTGGCTGTTAGCAGGATCATTTGATTGGCTTGTGCAAACCGCCAAACTACTCTGTCATCACTAGTAATCGATAATTCAATCTCTGCAAAAGTGACAAACCGAATGGGTAACAGCTCCAACCAGCCAAGGCTAGCAATACTACCTGACAAAAGTAGAGCATGTCCTTCAAGATTATGATCAACCAAGAAAATCATCGCTGGGACTCAAATTGAGCTTGATGTTTTGCTTTCTGTGCTTGCAGCTTTTCCCAAGCCGCCTCCCTACCTGGTAATGGTGGCTTTTTGGCAAGTCGGGCAATCAGGTCACGATTGCGCTGTTCATAATACTGTCGCAATTCTTCAGCTTCTTTCACTACAATTTGATACTCAGCTTCGACTTCAGCACGATTGGCTTTAATATAGGCCAGAGCAGCATTTATTTGTTCCTCGGTTAAGTTGAAGAGACCACGAATAAGCTTAGGAGGATATTCAGCAGTTAGGTAATCTATTACATCATAGAGTGTGATGCGTGTACCTGATATCGTCAATCCCCTTTCTGTGCGAATGATAGCCACTTTTCCATTAGACTCTAAACTCATATCCCTTATTCTTAAAAGACTAAATCCATCATTAACTACGCTATCAGCTATCAGCTATCAGCTATCAGCTATCAGCTATCAGCTTATGCCCGTAGCGCAATCGGTGCTTTTGAATAAAATAAGCTGACCACTGACCACTGACCACTGACCACTGACCGCCCATCCCTGGCCAAATCAGCTCACCTTAAAATCAGAAATCGTCTCAATCCACACCCTAGCCCCACATTTTAATGGATCATCTGGACGATACATCACCCGACAGGGGCCATTCACCTCTACCGTATGACCATAAATATTTTTAGAACCCCGTTTCACCGTGATCACAGGGTTGCGATCGCCCGTCTTGAGATTGTTGCGAATTACCTTCTGATTAACGTGGATCACAGCTTTGGTGTACTCCGTACGCTTTGACCAATTCCGCTTCGGTCCGCGAGTACCAGGGGTGACCACCGGCATACCGTCAAACAGAGGAATCACCCAAGTTCTACCCACCTTATAAGCCCCCTTAACTCTGCCCTTGCTCAGCAGGAAACGGACGCGAGTGGCAGAAACACCTAGTAATTCAGCGGCTTG
>NZ_JAAHHE010000557.1:0-3174 GCF_010692525.1 Moorena sp. SIO3B2 | reverse complement strand
TGATAGAATAAGGGTAACATTTGCAACAGATAGGTCTTATTGACAATTTGAGACCTATCTTTTTCTATCACAGATCGTTACACTCTTGACGTATCAATCGTTTCAAGCCATATCGTCGCCCCCCCAGCCATATCCCACAAGGAACACCACACGCCAGCACGTTCAGGAAGTTTTGATGAGTGAATATTGAAAATCTTACCCACACCATATTCACTTGCTACTTTAATAATTTCTGAACTGATGATTAGATTGTTCCTTACAGACAAACTAATGTAAGGTTCATGTTCTTTATAAATAGCAATAATTTTCTCCTGTTCTTCTCTGTTTTTCGTACTTTTGATGCGATACAATTTGCATTCGTAGTGTCTCGCCATTTGATTGAATGTCATCAAATGGCATTTTTTATTGCCTAGATTTTTTTCAATGTCAGGGAAAACTATGTTACGGATATAATCTTTAGTCAAAAAATTAAACTTAGACAATTTTTCGACTTGGCTTTCTGCTTTTCTCGATACTTTTTGTGACAAAAATATATGAACTTTAAAGTTTATATTGCTCAAAAAAGGAAGCAAAAAATTTAGAGTTATATTAGCGATAATATCTTCGTTACAAAAAATAATCATATTTTTATGCTGATTATTTTTGTCCCTTTTTTGCCTAAAATTGTCTTCACAATTATTCATATCTTCTTGTCATTACTTACTTGTCTATTAAGATCCTCTATTCTGAGTTTACTCTCTAAGTCTTCTGGATAGTTATCGGGACTAAAGTAAGCAAGTTTAGAGAGAATGTCGCTTTGTGTTTTCCAGGCCAATTCATCTTGTAAATATGCCTCAAAACTTTGGCTTGTAACCACCTTTTCTAGTTCTTTGTGTCCAGTAAAATAAATTCCCTGGTCGATGGGATTGGCAGTATTATTATCGAAAGTCCAACGCAGAACTTTTCTAATCTTCGTTTCGGAGTTAGTAAATCCTTCTCTACCATGAAAAGCAACTAAATTTGCCAGCACTAAACTTTCCCTAAGTTCTTCTAACAAAACGCTTGTGTAATTCTCTGGATCTTTATTAAAATTCCAGATCCAGTTCATTGCTATCTGAGTCAAAGCGCTTTTACATTTATATTCAACATCACCATCGGCGCGATAACCCGTTGTAATGCATCTTTTTTCCTTATGGTAATTAATAATTGGTTTACTAAGATGACCATCCGTTCCTTCCCTAAAAAAGGTAACAGCATCTGCTTCTTTTAAAACAGCTAGATAAGGCAAAGGAATAGCATTTAAAAGATGCTGTCCACTCGCCACACGAGTTTCCCCTCCTGATTGAGCATTTTCTAGGACTGTAAACACCACCCAATCAGGAACGACTTTTAAGAATGTGCTGTCTTGATGGACTTCCTGATGACCGTTGTATTTATTACCCTTAACACGATCAGCTGGATTTGCCATCATCAAAACATCATTTTCTTTAAAATCAACGCCATAGTCAGCTAACACTTTTCTGGCTAAAGCATTCTCATTGGATTCTATTTTGCCAGCATTACTATAGGGTTGTCGCACTTGTTCCCCGAGCAATAAATGCAACTGATTTCGCCATTCTTGAAAACGTCGATTATCTAATAACGCATCATTTTCGTGAGTACGGAGAACAAAAAAACCATATAGATTTGTCAATAGCTGCACGTCCCTGCGAATCCCATCATCTGAAAGCTTTCCCCCAGCAGGAATCTGAATAGTGAAATCTTTTTTTGTTAATTTCCTGAGTTGATATAAAAAATCGTAATTGTTCTTTACAAAATTCCTTTTTTTGATGTAATTATCTAGATACATTGTCATTCATAACATTAAGATGATTTATATGTCAATATATGTCAAGTTTTCTCTTGCTCTTGATAGGCTTTAACTACAGCCTTAATAGTATCATGATTTTCCTTTCTTTCAATTATTTCTCTTGTAACTTTAACAGATTGGTGTAACCTATAAGCATAAGATTTTCTTAACTTTATAAAGTTTTGTTGAATTAAGTAACAAAAACACCTTAGCCCACCGCTACCGGGAGGGAGCATGTCATTTTTGCTGGGGGGGCGACATGAATGGCTATAAAGCTGACAGAACAAGCGCGGGTTGACTGACAAAACTAATCAACCACTTACTGGTAGGTTTGTATTCTGAATTCCAGTCGATAGTCGTTTATCCTGAAGGGGTGACATGGAAGCTAGAATGTAACCATAATAAGCGACCTAGCTCTTATACCTCGTAAATAATACTCCAGTTTATTGGGATTTAAGCTCATTAACTCCTTCACCAAATCCCAAAACGACTCCATAAAACTCACCCAAGTTTGACCATATAAGCTGACAGGGCGCTTGTCGCCCCGTCAGGAAAACGGCTGTAAGATTTACTTAATCAAAAGTCTCTCAAACCAGCACTAATAAAGACTCAAAATTCTTCAATTTCTTAGCTTCATTATTATTAGCATATCCATAGACGCGAGGAAGTTGCTTAGTGCTTAAAAGTACTTTTCTGACCTCAGAGTTGGATACATTACTTAGGTTTCTGCCAGAAAGAAGAGCAGTAATGGCAGCTATCCCCAATGCCTGACCAACACCAGCATTGAATTCCACAATTCTACCAGCGGATGAAGCAAACCCTTGAAAACCAGAACCAGGACTAACAACGGCTAAATTAGGAACTGTCTTAATTTGGGCATGCTGGATGCCAATGTTGAAAATTGGCTTACTAAAACTTACACTTTTTATCCCGTTCTCAGAGGCTCTGTTACCAAGACCTTCGATACCACCGCGCACATCAAAATGATAGCCAAAGGTTCCCAAAGCAGACCAATTCGGTGTGCCACCTAAGAGCATTTGGGAGCCATAGAGAGGGTCTACTACACCAGTAATATTGCCTGCATGGCGGATATAAAGTTCAGATGCTGGCTTAACGGCTTTCGCTCCGATACCCTTTAGCCAAGTTTCCACGAAATTCATCTCTTCGAGAATCTTAGCAGAGGGTTTAGCACCTGCTTTAGCAAATTCCTCTGCTTCACTGCCATTGACCTTACACAGGAGGGCATTCCAGGAAAGCCTACCCCCTGGAAGAATTGCCACATTGCCTTCATCTGTTCGCCTTCCTGGAGACTCCCGCTATAATCGCGAGATTTAGCGGTGAGAGGA
>NZ_JAAHHE010000556.1:0-3181 GCF_010692525.1 Moorena sp. SIO3B2 | reverse complement strand
GGTAATGATACGCTAATTGGTGGAGTAGGAGCTGATAAGTTTAACGGTGGAGAAGGAGAAGACTGGGCTGACTACAGTGAAGCTCTTTCCAGTGTTGGTGTTGACTTAGCCTCTCAAGGATTTAGGGGAGAAGGGACTGGTGATACTTTTGAAAAACAAAATAGCCAGTCAACAACTGAAAACCTAAAGGGTTCTCCATACGGGGATACCTTCTTTGGAGATATTGGCAATAATGATATTGATCCAGATATAAGCAGTGGTGAAACTGACTTTGTTGATGGAAGAGAAGGAGATGACCTCTTAATTGTCAACTATGGTATCAGGAATGACTGGGGGAGTGGCATCACTGGAGGTTTCGACAGCGATAATGCAACGTCTGGTTATATTTCTAGACAAAGAACAGATTTAAATGGTCAGCAATTAAATGATGCTATTAGTTTCTTTAACATTGAACGAAGTCAAATAATTGGCACGATTCAAAGTGACAATATCCAAGGTGGTGGTGGTTTTGATACTATCTTTGCTGGGGTTGGTGATGATCTAATTAGTGGTGGTAATGGAAATGATAGGATTCAAGCTGATGATGGAGATGATATTTTAATTGGAGGAGCTGGTGCTGATGTGCTAGATGGTGGTGAAGGTCAAGATACAGCTAGCTATGAAAATGCCCGTTTCTCAGGTGTATATGTTGACCTAGAAAAATCTTTTCAAGAATTTGTATATCTGAACCCATTCAGCGATGCTGCTGGTGATCAACTCATCTCAATTGAGAACTTACATGGTTCTATATATGATGATTGGTTATTCGGTAATAATCAAGCTAATCAGCTTTATGGAGATGCAGGAAATGATAACCTGACCGGGAAAGGCGGTGCAGATACATTAGATGGTGGAAGTGGTATCAATACAGCTTCTTATTCTAATTCCCTTGAAGGTGTCAGGATTAACTTAGAAACTGGAAACATTCTAGGTGGTGATGCTGAAGGTGATACTCTCATTAATATCCAAAACATTACAGGTTCTAGTCAAGACGATTCTCTTGCTGGTGATTCTAGTAGTAACAATTTAAGAGGGTTAGAAGGTGATGATCTACTTCAAGGCAACGGTAACAATGATACTCTCTTGGGAGGTGATGGTAGCGATACTTTAGAAGGGGGTTCTGGTAATGATGTCCTAAAAGGAACTTCAAATAGCAACAATGTACAAGAGGTTGATGTTCTCACTGGTGGGGATGGTGCTGACGAATTTTATCTGGGGAATAGCTCATCAGATTACTATAAAGCTTCGGACAGCTACGCTATTATTACAGACTTTAATCCTTCTGAGGATACTATCCACCTTTATTTTACAGAAAAACGTTGTAGTCGGTTATTGCCTGATTACTACTTGGCTTCTACAGGGGATACTTTACCAACAGGAATAGGAATTTTCAGCCGTGGTTCTCGTGAGACAAACAAAGATGAACTAATTGGAATTATTCAAGGAGGTTTCGAGCTAGATCTTCAGGATGATTACTTTAGCTTCAACAAAGTACATGAAGAATACTGCAATATTTTAGAGTAAAAATAAATCCTCAAGTTCTGTTTGAGTGCATCCCAGTTTTGTAAGACTCAAGTTGAGAATTGCAAATTCATATTGAATACCTTAATTGGAGAGGTAAAATGAAATCAATAAAAATTGAGAGCTTGTTGTTCATATTAACGAGCATCTTAACATTTATTCCTTCGCAACCAGCAACAGGTTTTGATGTACAACAAAACAGTTCCCCTAATCTTTTAATTGACTTTTTGTTGGGTGATACTACAGGACTTAGTGATTTTAAAGTTGAATTAAATGGAGATTCAAGATGATTTGGTGTTTTTGAAGATGATCCATTTAGATTAGAATCGGGTATTGTATTGAGTACAGGAAAAGTCAATGAGATTGTCGGCATTAACAGTTTTGATGGAGAAAATCCTAGTTTTACACAAGATTTAAGTACAGATTTTGGTACTCCAGGTGAAGATATAACGTCATTGGTTATTGAGTTTGATGTTAGTTCAGAAAAAGATACTCTGTACTTTCAATATATATTCGGATCCGAAGAATTCATTGAGTATGGTGGAAGCCCTTTCAATGATTCATTTGAATTTCTGTTAAATGGGGTTAACCTAGCAACATTAACTGATGGTCGTCCAGCAACTATTAACCAGTTATTTTTCGATCTTGAACCAGGTATTGAAAGCGAAACTGACCCATATCATCCTGATTTTATCTATAACCCTGTTGAAACAGGTTCAGTTAGTAATCTGACAAAAATAGATGGCTATACACGTCCTTTACTTTTCTCGGGGGCACTACTACAAAACTCACGCAACAGACTTGAAATTAAGATTCAAGATGTCAGAGATGGGATATATGATTCTGCTGTTTTCCTGAAAGCTGGAACTTTTGGTACTGTGAAACCACCTTCAATTGTTGGTGATGGCCTTGATGGTGCTTTAGATGATGAAAGCAATCTGAAAGTGCCAGAACCAGCGTCTTCATTAGGGATGCTTTTTCTTGGTGGATTGCTTCTGACTGGACTTTTAACCAGAGATTAGTTTTAAAATAAATTTTTTGGGGAATGATATACCAGCCCGAACAGTTACGACCCCGAACACTTGAGACCTTTGAATTCTCTCAATTTCAAAAGACTTTGGCAGCTTTAATTTAAAACAAGATCTCCTCCAGAAGTCAGCATAAATATTCATCTTTAAAAAGACTGTTTCATCTACAAATTTTTTCAAAAATTATGGAACATTAATGTCAGAGTAAGCGCAAGAAAGAGAACGCTATTTTGTGCTAGCAGCCGATAGTTATCAATCAACCCTGCCTTGTCTTGATGCAGCCCCTCCCCATGAGCGACTGCATCAGGACAAGGTCAAAAACTGTAATCCTGGTTTACAATTCCTACACGAAACGCTATAATTCAAAAGAACTTTCACCTGGTAATTGCAAATTGCTATAGCAATCCGTGTAGGAATTGTGATAATTTTTATTCCCTACTCCCTACTCCCTACTCCCTACTCCCTGCTCCCTGTTCCCTTTGCTATATGCAAATCCAAGACTACTTCAACTTCCTAGCCTCTGATGATATCCGCATCAAAGGTAGCCGCATTGGCATCGAAAGTGTCCTCTACGAATACATCTATCGTGCCAA
>NZ_JAAHHE010000555.1:0-3184 GCF_010692525.1 Moorena sp. SIO3B2 | reverse complement strand
CTTAACAAGGGGGACTTTCACTCTTTTTCAAGGGGGACTTTCACTCCAGTTCCCCCCTTTTTCAAGGGGGGCTAGGGGGGATCCCCCTAAATCCCCCTTAACAAGGGGGACTTTCACTCTTTTTCAAGGGGGACTTTCACTCCAGTTCCCCCCTTAACAAGGGGGATCCCCCTTAACAAGGGGGGCTAGGGGGGATCCCCCTAAATCCCCCTTAACAAGGGGGACTTTCACTCTTTTTCAAGGGGGACTTTAACTCCAGTTCCCCCCTTAACAAGGGGGACTTTAACTCCAGTTCCCCCCTTTTTCAAGGGGGGCTAGGGGGGATCTGATCTGTAGCCTCATTAAAGGAAATTGGTATCATGAACCTGCATAATTAGGATTTTGCCAATCTTGCCGCAATTTAAATACTAAATCTCGATAGGGAATTGTATTGTCTTGCTGCAGTTCACTCACAGGATAAGGTTCCGATTTAAAGTGATGTAAGGCAGCCAGCCAATCCAGAAACTCACTGGTTCCCGGAGGTTTAAACAGACTTTTATCCTCTCGTATCTTTAAAAATTTAGCGATCGCAGTCTTCACTAAATCGGATTTAGGCATTGCCATGGTCTGTGGTTTCTGTTTCTGTTGATAGTGAACTTTGACAATTTTCTCTAACTCTTCCGGTTGATTAGGGAAACGCACATAGTGATATAAACAGCGGCGTAAGAAGGGAGAGGGGAGACTACCTTTTTCTTTGTTACTGGTAATAATTATAATTGGTAGTTGCTCTTGATTCGCCTCTATCGTTTCTCCGGTTTCCCGAATCAAAAATTTCCAAGGTTTATCCAATATCGACAGTAAATCATTGGGAAAATCCACATCAGCCTTGTCAATTTCATCAATAAGCAACACTGCGGGATAGTCGTGGGATTGAAAGGCTTTTCCCAGGGGACCTAGTTCACGGTAATCGTTTGGTTGTTTAGGATTTCTTGGTTGTCCAGTTTTCGGATTAATAGACGGGGTTAAGTTTTGGGTTTGGACATCATGCAACCGCAAAATCGCATCGTATTCATATAATCCCTCTTGGACTTTGGTGGTTGAGCGAATATCCCAGCGATAAAAGGGCAACCCTAATTCATAAGCAACTGCCACTGCTAATCGGGTTTTACCACATCCCGATTCTCCTTCAATTAACAGGGGTCTTTGCAGAAAAATTGCCAAATTCACAGCTTCAATTAATTCGCTGTCGGCAATATAGGGTTCTAATTCTGTGGGAGAATCTGGATGACATGTTTTAGGTCGATGTTTTGGATTGCTATGGAAGATGTATTTAGGAGGATTCATAGGCTATTCCTTGACTAATTTAGATAAATATTGTTCTAACTTTGAGCAAACTGTACTAGGAATACCGCGATTAGATAATTTATAAATTTTCTTGGCTATTTCTTTGCTTTTTAATTTACGTAATCCATAGACTTGTTGCAACCAATCATCAATATCACTTTCTTGCCATTTACTCAAAGACAATTTGATTATTTTTAAACTATCAAAATCGTTGTAACTACAACAATAACTAAGCTTTTGATAAGATTTAGTAAGAGTTGAACTTAGAGAACAAAACAATAAAAAATTTACCCAACAATAATCTTTAGAAATTTCTTCGTGATGTTTTTGCTTCAAAAGATTCCAAAAAGAATCAATAAACCAAGATAAAAGTCTATCATCATTTTCTGTAATAGAATCCCAGTTGCTAAAATCCAAAAAAACAACACTTCCTCCCTGTACACTGTCACCGATCTTTTTAATAATGTTCTGGATGTATTGTTGGTCATTGGGATGAGCTTCAATTGGCTTAAAATAATCCGCGATCGCATTTAGCAAACTTCGCTCATCAGAAATATCAGGTCTTAACAAGGGATCTATGGGACAATACTTAAGTTTACCATAACTTTTACGACTAAGATTGTATTTAATTTCTGCAACACATAAATCTCCTCGCATTGAGGAGGTATCTTGCAGTAAAAATAAAGCCAAACCTCCTTGTTTACCCAAACAATTTTCAATAATAAAATTGACTATTTTTTTTTGTTTATGGAAGTTAATCTTAGATAAGTTTTGAGCAATAGTAGGTTTTGGATTGGGACTAACGGAGGAATCGCTCTTAGTTTTTAATAAATTGAGTTCATTCTCGACTTTGTCAAGCTTCTTAAAGTATTCTTCAGATTGCCTTTGTAAATCACTATACTTAGCTAAATCTGACATAGAGTAACTCATTTGGTTACTGATTTCTTCAATATGTTCATTAATTAATCGTTTTTGTTCTTCTAGAAAGGCTTGTCTACGAATTTGAGTATCCCTTGTCATCTTTCGATTCACATCATCATCTAAAAACCAGAAAGTTCTCGTTTAATTTTTTCGATCTTATCGAAATAAATATTCGCTCGTTTTTCCAAATCTAGATAATTAGCTAAATTGGACTCAAAACCCATTTGCTTGCTCACCTCTTCGACTCTTTCCTCCCACTCTCTCTTTTGTTTTTCAAGAAACCTTATCCTAAATGGTGACAAACGTGGCTTAACTCGCTTTTCTATTTCCTTAGTTCGGATAACAATTGACTCCAACTGTGACCAAGCTTTGACTAAAATTTGTGCAGGAATCATAAAGGCGACTTTTGCCGTTTGTCGCTTGGTATCTGCAGCAACTACCATCCCCACCACTCCCTGCAATTTTTCATCCCAAACCGGAGAACCACTAAATCCTGGTTCAATCCTGTATCCAGTTACCTTAGGATCTTCCAGTTGAATCCATTGTTTAGCATTTTGCTCCGACAATACCCCAGTTGCCCAACCCCCATTAGGAACTCCTGCCGGACAACCAAATACTTGAAATGGATTATTTGCAAGATTTTCTGATAACAGCAGGCGAGTCGCGTTAGCAGAAGCAGGAAGGTGATCAAGTTTCAAAACTGCAATATCTTCTATGGCTTCCTCAGAATCTTCTAAAGGAGATTCAGGATGCCAGCAAACCACCCTGGCCGAAAATTTAGTCCCATTAAGTAAAGGAAAATCAACGTTTATTTCTCCTTCAGGTGAGCTCTGTGTCCTGCTATCAATTAACAATGCCTCTGCCACGACATGAGCACAGGTTAACGCATAGTGTTCGGATACCAGAAAGCCAATACCAACTACTTGGTCTTGATAAAAGA
>NZ_JAAHHE010000554.1:0-3193 GCF_010692525.1 Moorena sp. SIO3B2 | reverse complement strand
GCTGCTAACAAGGGAGATAAACGCATTGTGTTGTTTGTTTTTGACACTTCCACACACCATTCCTATTGGGTCATTGGTCATTGGTAAACTCTCAGTAAGCCATTGATTACTGGTTGACGGAGGGCTAACAACTCCAGTGCCATAGGAGCAACTATTATATTAGTTATTAGTTGTCAGCCACAGTACCATGACTGAACACTTGACCTAAGCAAGCAATGCGCATGCCTGTTGTCTATTTTCGTTCGTCTGTGGTTATTTTTACCAATGTGCTAAATTTTTTTGGGTTACGGGTTAACGATGGCATCAATCCCGTCACTTGTTTTTACCCTGTCAGATCTAGTCAGAGGCTGATTAGAGTTTGCTCTCAAGAACTTTTTGTAGGACTTGCTGATAGGCTTGTTCTACATTTCCCAAGTCCTTGCGAAATCGGTCTTTGTCCATCACTCGACGCTCCGGATCAGTTTCGGCTTGGTTCCAAAGGCGGCAGGTATCAGGACTGATTTCATCGGCTAATAGTAGTTCTTCAGACGGGGTTAGACCAAACTCCAACTTGAAGTCTACTAGAGTAATGCCACACTGATAGAAGAAGTCAGTCAGAATTTGGTTAATTCGCAACGCTTGCTCAATCAGTTGCTTCAACTGCTCAGGCGTTGCTAGTTCCAGCAGTAGTAAGCGATCGCGTGTTAACAAGGGATCTCCTAAGTCGTCATTCTTTAAATAAAATTCCACTAGGGCTTTCGGGAGTACCCGACCCTCTGGTATTCCAGTTTGTTGACATAGACTACCAGCAGCAATGTTCCTGACTACCACCTCCAAGGGCACAATTTTTACCTGTTTGACCAACATTTGGTTGGGAGTAGGACGGTCAATGAAGTGTGTAGCTATGCCATTCTCTTCTAAGACTTTGAACAAATGAGATGCGATCGCACAATTTATCTCACCCTTCCCAGAAATCTGACCTCGCTTTTGGGCATTAAAGGCAGTGGCATCATCTTTAAAGTGAGTCAGTAGAATCTCTGGGTCATCGGTAGTATATAGGATTTTCGCTTTACCTTCGTAGAGTTTTTGATCAGGGGACATAATCAGTAAGATGATGGTTGACTGACAATATATTGACAGATATACCAGCCCTAAATGATTCGTAAAATATAGTGGCCACAGCCGACGCTATCGCGTTCGCTTTGGCCGTAGGCCAAAGCGAACGCCGAATCGCGCTTAAAGCAAGCCCAGCAATGATTTCAGATTTTGCATGTTTGACAACTGATTTAGGATTGCTATAGATCTTGACCAAAAATTTTGGGTTTAAAGCCCCGTCCTTCAAGGTACGGCTTTGATTTATAATTAAACCTAGCGGTTTTACGCATATATAAAAAGCGTAGTAGGTCGCTTCGGATAGCTTGAGCTCCGGAAGCAAAGTAGCAAAAATACGCGCATTTTTTATAAATGTTGAAGCCGTAGCACGACAATTGAATAAATTTCTCCCGGTGCACTTTCGCGCACCTTTCCAAACGCCGCCGGGCAGACGGTGTATGCTTGTGGAGGGTAAAGTCGTTGGACTCCCCGAGAAGCAATAATCCTCGCTGCGTGATTCAGGAGGAGTGTCAAAGATAGATTTAGCTATATCCGCGATTCATAAGGGGCTGTGTGCGCCACCTACGGGCGCACTTTATAAGCCCCCTCCCACACTAAACCAATCAACAAAAGATGTGGGGTTTATAACGGATCTAGCTAAAGTTTTTCAGCAAAGCAGAAAGCGATGCAGCAAGGGAACAGGGTACCTAACGCCGACCTGTGGGGGTTCCCACGGGTAAAACAGCGGTGCATTCACCTAGTGTCTCCAAAGGAGAATCGTGGTGTTTCGCAAACAGACACAAAACCACTCGCCCTTTGCATCAAGACAATGCCCTTGTGTTTTGGGCAGTACCGTAAAACCTGATGTCTATTACAGCAATCACAATCAGACAAAATCCGAAATTTGGTGGAGCGTGAGTTATCCTTTAATCAGTTAAGTTAAGGTTAGGTTAAAAACGTCTGGTGCAGGCAATAGCTATGGTAGATCCATCTGATTTTTTACACCCTCACAGTCCCTATCACGGTCAGTTCAAGCCAGAAAACGTGGTTTTTAACGCTAATTTACAGGAATTTGCTCAAAAAGTCAGCTACATCTGTAATCTGGAAACTGCTGGTAAGCTGCCTCCAAAAGAGGCTTACCAGCAGATTAAAAAACTCTGGAAAGAGTTGAAACAAAGCAAAAAGAGCCTGGGTATATAAAGGATGAAATACGTCATTCTTTACTTCGTGGTCATCGTGTAAACTCCATCCCAGGAATCATCAGGAGGATGATCACAATAGTTTTTAGCTCGGTTAATATGGGTCTTGACAGGCCGGTCATTTGGTTGTATATCTAGTGCATCAGTAAAATACTTGAGTGCCTGGTGAAAGTCTCGTTTGATGTAAGCATTACGCCCTGCTTGATACAAATCCAAGAACCGTTTTCTTTTATCGCTAAGGGATACGTCGGTTTTGCCAATTAATTCATAAATCCTAACCGCTTGGTTTTTACCTTTGACCCGGATTTGATCTAACTCCCGCACCACAATGCGATCGCGGCACAAATTATAGGTAGACTCACTCAAGATAATGTCGCAGCCATACTCTTTGGTAACGCTTTCGAGACGAGCACTTAGATTCACCCCATCTCCAATAACCGTATAGTCCATCCGTTTTTGGGAGCCGATATTGCCGGAAACCACTTCTCCAGAACTAATTCCCATTCCAATCCGGATTTCAGGTTGGTTGTTACGACTGCGATTGGAATTAAATTTTGCTAAGCGTGAGCGCATATCTAGAGCTGATTTGACAGCCTTCCAAGCATGATTTGGCAGGGGTAAAGGTGCTCCAAACACCGCCATCAAGGCATCTCCAATAAACTTGTCCAAGGTGCCATCATGATTGAATACAGCCTCTACCATGGTTTCAAAATACTTGTTGAGCAACGATACCACCTCTGTTGCTCCGAGATGTTCTGTTAGGTTTGTGTAGCCCCGGATATCGGAAAATAGAATTGTTACTTCTTGCTTCTTGCCCTGCATTAAGGTATCTTCCCCTAGGGCTAAGACTTGATCAGCAACCCGTGGAGTCATGTAGCGATACATGGCTGTCTTCATACGCTTCTCACGAGTCATATCTTCTA
>NZ_JAAHHE010000553.1:0-3243 GCF_010692525.1 Moorena sp. SIO3B2 | reverse complement strand
TATACGTTAAGGTATTTAGTCCGTCGTGCTCCTGATTTTTTTGATTGGCGTTCTGGAGTAATAGAGTTTCCTGTAGATAGAGATATTGATTTACTTAAATATTATACTCCCCTTCAAGCTGATATTGACCAGGAAAAACCACAGCAAGTATCTCAAGATATAGTTCATAGTAGTGACGAGTATTATGACTTGTTGAAAAAGCTACTATTACTAGAGTATGAAAATGATGGGGATTTACAAGCTATTCATGATGTAGTTGACTCTAATGCGGATAAATTAGATAACTCGTTTGCCAAAATTTTAGAACAGTGGCTCCTTAAAACTTGTACTGACCTAAATCCTGAAGAAAAAGAAGCAATTGCCGGAATAGTAGAAAGTCTTTGTCTTGATATTTATAAATTTTCAGTAAAAAGTGCAAATAATTTAGAAATAGCCATTACTGGATTAAAAACTGTTTTACAATTACGTACCCCGGAAACTCTATCCCAAGAATGGGCGCAAACTCTATATTATATTGGTGCTGTTTATAGTAATCGTATTGTTGGCGAAAAATCACAGAATATAGAAGAGGCGATCGCTTGTTACCAACAGGCTCTTAGAGTTTATACCTTTGAGGCTTTTCCCGAAAAATGGGCAAGGACACAAAATAATCTAGGACTTGCTTACCTTGACCGAATCAAAGGTGATAAAGCACAGAATATAGAAGAGGCGATCGCTTGTTTACAACAGGCTCTTACCGTCAGAATATTTGAGGCTTTTCCCGAAAAATGGGCAAGGACACAAAATAATCTAGGACTTGCTTACCGTAACCGAATCAAAGGTGATAAAGCACAGAATATAGAAGAGGCGATCGCTTGTTACCAACAGGCTCTTACCGTCAGAACCTTTGACGTATTTCCCGAAGATTGGGCAATGACACAATATAATCTCGGTGTTGCTTACTGTAAGCGAATTAAAGGTGATAAAGCACAGAATATAGAAGAGGCGATCGCTTGTTACCAACAGGCTCTTAGAGTTTATACCTTTGAGGCTTTTCCCCAAAATTGGGCAACTATAAAAACTAATATGGGTGTTGCTTACGCTAAGCGAAGCAAAGGTAATAAAGCACGGAATATTAAACTGGCAATCGCTTGTATTAAAGAAACTATGAAAGTTTATACCTTTGACAATTTTCCTGAATATTGTGTCAGGCTAAACCGATTAAAATTTAGATTAAAGTTTACATATATAATCTCAAGACTACTATCCAACCTTAAGAAGCTTTTAGGGTTAAAAAAAACTTGATTATTTTAATAAATATAGATAATATAGCAATTCTACGACTTGTGAGGTACAAATGTCTGGGTTTTAGGGAGCAGGGAGCAGGGAGCAGGGAGCAGGGAAGAGGGAAGAGGGAAGAGAGAAGAGGGAAAAAATAATGTGTACCTCATGAGTCCTAGAAACGCTATAGCCCTCTTCTGTCATTTTGGGACAATCGAACGAATTGGCGTCATTTCAGCCTAGGAAAAATCAGAGTTTGACCCGAGTTTGACAGAAGAGGGATAGCAATTTGCCCACTCTAGGCAACTAAACACTAATGACTACAAAACTTACTCCTACTACTCCCGGTAACATTCTTCTAGAAGAATTTATCAAACCATTCGGCATCAGCGAGAATCAACTGGCTCAGGATATCCATGTACCCGTAACACAGGTCAATGCCATCGTAAACGGCAAAAAAACCATTACTACCGACACAGCCCTGAGGCTAGCCAGATATTTCAGTACTACTCCCCAATTTTGGTTGAATCTCCAGCAACATTATGAGCTTGAACTAGCCGAGGGAACCCTAGCTGATCAGATTTTCCAAACGATCAAACCCCTCGCTTCTATTGCGGCAAATGAACATGAAGCATAAGCTGAAAGCTGTCAGCTATCAGCTTACGGGCATCTTGGTGGAAGGGGCATCAGGTGTGGAATAGGCATCTTGTGTGGAAGCGATGCAGCGCGGTCTTGGGGGTTTCCCCCATGAGCGACTGCATCAAGACACTGGCATCTTGCCAGTTTCAATATATTTTCGGGCGGCCAGGATCCCCACTCTACTCTTATTCATTCCTTAATTCAGCCCATCTTACCCAACTGCTGGTGGGCAAAAACCCTTTGGTGCTTGTAATAATTATAGATCATATAATTTTGCCCACCCTACACAACTGCGGGTGCATCTCTATTTTGCTGTTTGACCCGGTGGTGCGTTACGGGACGGACTATCCCAACCCTGGCTACCGATAAAATCAGCCGAGCCCGTCCCTAACACACCCTACGCACTCTTGCCTTTTGCCTCTTGCCTCTTGCCTCTTGCCTCTTATCTGTTCCCTGTTCCCTTTCCTAAAGCTGATAGCTGACAGCTGACCGCTGACAGCGTACCAATTTAATCATCAATCACCGCACTCCGGTCAAGCAAAACCAAATCGCGCAATTGTTCCGTATTCATTTCGGTCAACCAATCTTCTCCAGCATCTACAGTTTGTTCCGCTAACTGTTTCTTACTTTCAATAATGTCATTAATCTTTTCTTCCACAGTGCCAGTACAGATAAACTTATGGACTTGAACATTGCGTTTTTGACCAATCCGAAACACCCGGTCAGTGGCTTGATTTTCCACCGCTGGATTCCACCAGCGGTCCACATGAAACACATGATTAGCTCTCGTTAAATTCAATCCAGTGCCACCGGCTTTCAGAGACAGAATAAATATCGATGGACCATCGGGGTCATTCTGGAACCGATCAATCATTTCCTCCCGTTGTTTCTTACGAGTTGCGCCATAGAGGAATAAAACTTCTTTGCCAAATTTGTGCTCTAAATAGGGTTTTAGCAATTTCCCCCATTCCGAAAATTGGGTAAAAATTAAGCCACGGTCTCCCTCAGAAATCGCCTCTTCTAACATTTCTTCCAACCGTCGTAACTTACCCGACTGCTGGCTAGACATTAACGAATTATCTCCCGTTTTCCCCTTCGTCTTTTTCCCTTTACTGTCTAACAGAGCAGGATGATTACACAGTTGCTTGAGTCTCAACAACAAGGTCAAAATCATGCCCTTGCGCTTAATCCCCTCAGCCTCTTCAATTTGTGCTAAGGAATCATCCACCAACTGTTGATAAACCGTAGCTTGGGCTGCGGAAAGACCACAAAAAACATTCATTTCCTGCTTTTCGGGCAAATCTTGAATAATAGACTTATCGGTTTTGAGGCGACGGAGGATAA
>NZ_JAAHHE010000552.1:0-3245 GCF_010692525.1 Moorena sp. SIO3B2 | reverse complement strand
TCTTAGGAAACAAAACTGATGGAACCCACTACTATTGTTACTGCACTAACTGCTGGTCTTGCTGCTGTTGGTAAAGGAACTGCTAGCCAAGCTGGACAAGATATATACCAAGGACTTAAGGGACTTTGGGCACTCATCCAAAAAAAGTTTGCTGGGAACCAAAAAGCAGAGATGGTGCTTGCAGAATACGAAAAAGACCCCAAAGTTTGGGATAAACCGCTTGAAGCTGAACTGGTAGAAGCTAATGCTAATCAAGACGAAGAAATTGTTCAGGCGGCTCAACAGCTCATGAATATTATAAACTCACAACAAACAGCTATGGGCGGAGACAACGTATCTATTGTTGAAAAAATTGGAAATTCGGGTGATTTTTCTTTTGGTGATAATGCTCAATTAACCAACAAAATCAATTAAGGAAGCCAATCTAGCAATTCTCTCTCCAATGAGGTACAAAAGTATCCCCCTAAATACCCCTTAAATAAAAAGGTGGAATTTGAGGTTGATAACCGTACCTCATAAATGCATAAACGCTATAGTTACACAAAATTGGGCATGGATAACTACAAAACATCTATTATTGGAAATTCGGGTGATTTTTCTTTTGGTGATAATGCTCAATTAACCAACAACATCAAATATGAGCTCCAAGAAACTGAAAATTTTTCAGAGCTTCCTCTTGAGAAATATGGCTCAGGTATTAGCCCAAGTAAAAAGGTGATCGATCAAATGATTAGTATTATTTGTCGTCATCGAATGGTGATACTAGGTGGCAGTAACGACCTTGATAAGGTAGGTATAGCGCGTAATATTGCATGGCATTTAAGTAATCATTTACAGAAAGAGTACTCAAGCTCTGCCAGTTTTGAAGTTGAAGCCAAAGAATGGCAGCGTGGTTCTGAGTTACCGAACTTCGATCAAATACTTGAGAAAACTGAAACCAGAACAATTTTTGTGCTAACACAGGTTGTACCTCAGGATATTGACTATGATTTATCCCTGATCCAAAAAGCTGCTGCTGATAGTAACCACTATGTCATCTTCGCTACAGATGAGCCTCGTGCTGTTTGGGGTTTAACTAATACAATTGGAGATTTTTGGAAGGATTTAGAAGTTGATGGTCTGTACGAAAAAGATGATTTATTCAGAGAGTTAAAAAAACAACTAAAACAGGTTACATGGTCTTTGCCAACTGATAACAAATTTACCATTCAATCAATTGCTGAAAGGCTAAAAACACCAGACAAAATTTCTAAATTTTCTGGATTACTTTCAAGCGAAAAAAAGCCATTACAACAAGAAGCAATTAACCAACTAATTGACCTTGCCCAGGACAATAAAAAAATACTTGAACGATGGTTTAATAACGTTCTCCAACCTCGTGAGCAACTAATTGCTTTAGGACTAAATTTCTTCGACGGTCTTTTCGAGGATCAGTGTCTAGTTGCCATAGGAAAATTAGTTGATCATGAGTGGCATCGACGTGACCCATCTCTTTGTGCTCTCGATCACTGCGATTTGCAGCCTTTTCATAACTTCTTCCGCCCGGTTGAAGTAAAAAACGATCGGCAAAAGAGGATTGAAAGTTGGCTACCTGAGCAGCGTTTAGAGCTATTTAAAATTGCATGGACTAAATATCGACAACGTATTTATGCTGCACTTCCAGTGCTGGTAGAGCTTGTTCAAACCTCTGTAAAACCAGGTGTATCTAGGGAGAAAGATCGGTCTGGAATTCCCGTAGGGCAGCAGTTGTATGGTTCTCCAGGTGATAAGACGCGACGTAATGCACTGCGCACAGCGATTAGTGGGGCAATTAGCGACATCGGTTTGATTGATACTGATTTTGTTAAAGAGACTTTGCTAAGGCTGGCAACTTATGGGGAAGAAAGTGTACAAGCCCTAGGTGTCCAAGCGGTGGCAGCACGGGCAATGGCTCGGTGGCACGAGCATAAACAGAAGCAAAAATTACTTCAAGTGATTGAATATTTGAACCAAGAAAATTTTCGGGGCATTCAGGGAAACAAGAATGAACTTAAAGAGAATGTTCTAGCTACTATTGCTCTGACCGTCAGCTATGCAGCAAAGTCCGATCCACCTAAAGAACTAACCCGAGAATTTCAATACTGCTTAACAAAATTGTTGTCATACGACCAGAATTATCGGGTTCTTGAGCGCTTCCGCGATCAGATATTACGAATGCTCATACCGCAGCACTTATTTGAACTACAAGAAGTGCTGTGTATATTATTGGAAGGCGAATATGGAGAAATAAGTGAAGATTTAACCAAAGTAATTATTGGTAGATTTAAGTCTGCTTATCGTAGTAATCGTCATCATGCCAACGAAGTTTTAGACATACTCGAACAGTGGCATACCAAATGTGAACAATGTGAGATTCAATACTCTGTTGAGGAACCACAAATTACTTCCCGTGAGCGATTGCTAATAACTGTGGTTAAAACTTACGGGGAAATTCAGGATAAAAAAGTGCTTAAGCAACTATACAGACTCCTCACAATAGAAGAACATCCATACGTCCGTGAAGAAGCCATTGAAGTTCTGTGCCAGTGGATTGAAGAAGCTTTTCAAAAAATAATATCTGTTTTACCCAATTTCTTACCCAGTTTATTTGAAGAGCTTTACGAAGATGAGCAATTACGAGTTTCTGAAGAAATTATTAATATATTTGAGTCTGCCTATCATACTAATCATGCCGCCGAAGTTTTAGATATACTCGAACAGTGGCATACCAAATGTGAACAATGTGAGATTCAATACCCTGTTGAGGAACCACAAATTAATTCCCGTGAGCAATTGCTAATAACTGTGGTTAAAACTTACGGGGAAATTCAGGATGAAAAAGTTATTGATCCACTATACAGAATCCTCACAATAGAAGAACATCCATACGTCCGTAAAGAAGCCATTGAAGTTCTGTGCCAGTGGATTGAAGAAGATTTTCAACAAATAAAACATTTTTTTCCCAATTTATTTAAAAAGCTTAACAAATATGAGAAATCACAAGTTTTTGAAGCATTGCCAGAAAGCTATTGGGAAGAGGAAGGACTATCTGTATGGACTTTACAGCGGTTTGTAATTAAGTTAGGTAATCGGAACTGGAAAAACAATCCTGTGTACCTGATAGTTATACAAACCGCCGTACCGGTAATAGGTATTTTACTAGTAGCATCTTCGATATTTTCTCCCAGCAACAAACAACAGGGCAAGTGCTTCGTGGTGTACAGAAC
>NZ_JAAHHE010000551.1:0-3245 GCF_010692525.1 Moorena sp. SIO3B2 | reverse complement strand
CCTTTTGCTTTTGGTGTACATTTATAATCGTAATGATTATATTTTAAGTTGTCAAGGGTTTTTAGATTTTTGTTTGAGGGGTAATGTAAAGAAATGCGGTCGCAAGCTATCAGCTATCAGCTATCAGTTATCAGCTTTCAGCTTTCAGCTTTCAGTTACGGCGGTTTGCAATTGGGTGAGTTACAAATTATTGGGTTTTAGGGAACAGGGAACAGAAAAAAGGCAAAAGGCAAAAGGCAAGAGGTAAGAGGCAAAAGTTTACTACAAAAGCTTTTGCTACTTCTATCAATGTCCTAACTTTAATGCGTAGTGCTATATGATAAATCAGCATTAGTTTTTATGATCTATTTATAAATGCTATATATTAATTCTAGTAAGTCTCTCTCCCATGAGGTACAAATCGATCCCCCTAAATCCCCCTTATTAAGGGGGACTTTGAAGTTCATAGCCGTACCTCATAAATGAAATAAACGCTATATATTATCGACTCCCGATTCCCTACTCCCTACTCCCTACTCCCTATTCCCCACTCCCTTTTATTTAGGAAAAAACTGAGCCACAGTACAACTAAAACCAGGTAGTATGGGAGAGGTTAGGGTATCTTGGCTGAACAGGGTTGCTACTAATTTGAGCTGACTGTTTTCCCGGCGATAGACTTGGAGATTGCGAGACCTCCAATCAGCAATCCAATATTCTTTGACGCCTCGGGAAGAGTAAAGTTTTAGTTTAGCTTCTCGGTCTCGCCTTTGGTCTTGTTGACTAGCAGATAAAACTTCCACAGCTAATTCTGGGGCACCAGTTAGATGTCCTGATTTATCTAACGTTAATGTATAGGTTTCTTGAGTAACCCAAACGACATCGGGAATAACATAAAGGATTGCTGAAAACAGGACACCGGGACTAGGAATAGCTTCTCCTAAACCACTGGCTTCAGACCAAGCATCTAGCTGTCGAAAAATTTTGCCACAGGTTTGCTGATGTTTAGTATGAGGCGCTCTAGTCACAAATAATTCTCCATCAATGATTTCGTAGCGTGTTCCTTCATTTTCTGGTAGCAATTCTAGGTCATGAATAGTCCAGCATACTCTCTCATTTACTGCCTGATTCATAATTATACTCCGTGGATGTAGCTCTATAGTATTTATATTTTAGATTTAAACATAGGATTGATGGGACAAGGGAACAGGGAACAGGGAACAGGGAACATAAAAAAGGCAAAAGGCAAAAGGCAAGAGGCAAAAGTTTACTACAAAAGCTTTTGCTGCTTATATCAATGTCCTAACTTTAATGCGTAGTGCTATATGATAAATCAGCATTAGTTTTTATGATCTATTTATAAATGCTATATTATAATTATAGCAATTCTCTCTACAATTAGATACAAAATGATCCCCCTAAATCCCCCTTAATAAGGGGGACTTTGAGGTTCATAGCAGTACCTCATAAATAAAATAAACGCTATATATTATCGACTCCCTACTCCCTACTCCCGATTCCCGATTCCCGATTCCCGATTCCCGATTCCCGATTCCCTACTCCCTAATCTTGATAAACCCTACAAATCTCAGCGCCAATTTTCTTAACTTTATCGACTAATTCTTGAGGTTGGATTACTTTAACTTGGCCGCCAAAACCGATAATCCATGGAAAAAAATCGACATCCTCTAATGCCCACTTGGGTAATATTACTTGAAAGCGATTGGGAAAATTGGGGTCTTTGGTTTTAGGAAGTGAAAATAATGATTTAGAGAAGCTGGATTTTCCGGTTAAGGGGGGAGACATTTTTATGTGTTTGAAGCGCTTGGTTCCTTCACTTACAAATCGGAACATATGGTCATTAAACCACAGTTCAACGGTGACCTGAACTGCTGACTGTTCTGATTTATTGCTACTGAGTAACTGCTGCTGTTCCCTAGCACTATTACCAAGAAATAATCCGGCACTTGCTTGGTGGAGTTTTTCCAGCTTCTCCAAGGATTGCCATTGTTGTTTCATATCGCGGGTTTGGCCAAGGGCACGACCGAGAAAGAGTCGGTCTAATCGTCCAAACCGGAATAGTTTATCCTCGTTACCGCCGTGGTGCTGAAATGCTAAATACCAGGCGTGATTGTAAAATACTATTTGCAGGGGCCAAGCTTGAAAAAATCCGTCGTGATCTCCAGCAAATCGGCCACCGCCTTTAATTCGATTTAATTCTAATAATTCCCCTTGGGCGATCGCATTTTCGAGTTTGTCTAGATGATTGAGCAAGGCTGAATCCTGGAGGGAGTCGGCATCTACGATACAGCGATTGCGAATTGCTCGCACTGGATAGGTGGAAGGGGGGTCTAATTTTGAGTGGGTCATCCGTTGCTGGAACATCTCATAGGTAGAGAGTGCCATGGGATCGTCTAAACTTTTGGCTTGAGATTGCAGCACTGCAAAAACTTTACCCAGTTCCTGCCTAGAGAATATGCCGGTGCCTGCAAAATAGCCTTGCTTGAGGGGAAAGTTGCGTAATATCTTATAGGGTTTGAGGATTTTTTCGATATCTTTGCGCAGGGTATCGATGCCATTGCCAATGATTACACCATTTTCTTGGAGGGCATTTGTCAAGGTTTTGAGGCTACTATTTCCGGATTTTGGCAAAAAAGGATGATGCAAGATAAACCGAATTGTCTTGAGCAGCCGCTGAAAGGGTTCTAGATCGGAATAGGCATGGGTGAGTAGATGGGGATTCTGTACCATGGGCAGGATTAGCTCAGAATGGCGTTGCTGAATTGAAGTATGAATGTGCGATCGTCTGGTTTTGGTCAAGCCCCCTAAATCCCCCAACTTTGCGGTGCGACCCAAGGGCGATTTACTCGCCCATTGGAAAGCGCACCGGGGGGGACTTTCAGAGTTTTGTTCCCCCCAGAATTGGGGGGCTAGGGGGGCAGAATCATACCCAGAATCAGCAACGCCCTCACCATTGTGATCATTGCTGTTAATTAGCCCATTGTCCTGTAGCCACTGTAAATCCGTTGCAATCGCATTCGGGTCACCATAGATTTCTCCCTTGAGTTTGGCCATCAAAGCACAGACTTCTTGGAGGGGAGTGGCAAAATCGGGCACTGTTCCCAAAACCCGTTCGATCTCTGTTGGGTCAGTGCTGTGCAACGTCCCTATGTTGGGATAACGAATAATGGTTCTTCAATACCTTTTATGCTAAATTTACAGTTAAAAAACTCATCAAGCTTACTGTATAAGGAAACTTCTGGTATTTA
>NZ_JAAHHE010000550.1:0-3246 GCF_010692525.1 Moorena sp. SIO3B2 | reverse complement strand
CTATTCTGCATTATAAATTCTAAATTCTGCATTCACTATTCTTCATTCTGCATTCACTATTCTTCATTCTAAATTCTCCATTCTTCATTCTAAATTCTTCATTCTTCATTCTACATTCTACATTCTTCATTCTACATTCAACTAATACTACCCCGTTTACGAGCCTCCTTATAGGATATTCCCACATTTTTGACACCTGCCCGAATCATTTGTTGTTCAAGCAAAGCAAAGAAGCGATTCCGGTCACCGGCCTTAATCACGGCCTGATTATGAGCTTCAGACACAGCAATGGGATAACCATAGCCTTTATAGACCTGGCCCAGCATTAAACTCAAGGCTTGATTGAGCAATGCCGAATTCTGGGCTACCCATTCTGGCATCTCGATCCGAGCAATTTCTGTACCCACATGGACATAACAGAAATAGATCCGGTGATGGTCGTATAAATCCAGAATCCGTGCGGAACTCTGAAATAGAGGGCTACGCTGTCCTGGTTGCAATAAACTTGCCCAGAGAGTGGTATCCCGCAAGGGGTCAATCACCTGACAGGGCAACTTGTCCGTGAGATTACCACATTGGGTGATACATTTGGGTGTTTCATAGGGACAAGCTGGTAATCTGAGGAAATTAACCATTTCCACACTACGAGAAGCGCTCAGGTAACCAATCAGGGGTACATTAACAGAACGCAACTGCTCCCAAGCTGTTAGAATCGGAGGCAATATGCGATCGCGTGCATCCCCTGGCATCCCATCAAGAAACCAGTAAATTAGGGAACCATCTACTATCGCTAAATTGGGAGTATCCCTGTGGGGAGCTGGTGGCTTCACCCAACGGCAAGCCATTTCTGCTAACATCGATACTTCGGAAATGGTGCGCCGATGCCCCATCCACTCCTCCGTGCGAATCCCCCACTGACGAGAAATATATAAGTCTTCCGGTCGGTAGAACACTTCGGGCACACTATCCAACAGAGGGTAAAGACTTTGTCCATAGTGCAACATTACCCGACCCACATTAATCACATAACAGTAGAGAATTTCGTGGTGAGAGGGGGAAATTTGAGACCCATCGGTGGCGAAAACACTATGGCTTTCAGGGGGACTACTGATATCAACACAAGTATCCAGAGATTCTACAGGTGTTGCCGCCGTGAAAATCATGCGATCGCGCCATTGCTGATGAGACTTGACCAAACTCTCTTGTTGTTTTTTAGCCTTTGCCAGTAATTGTTCAGCCCGTTCTAGGCGTTGGCGAGACGCCACTGCCTCTAGTCTCAGGTGCTTACTAATACCAGGAATTTGTCCTGCCAGTTTTGCCAGATCAAGCATGGAGAGCTGATTAGTAGATTTACCGTAGATTTGCTAATTTCAAACTAGTGATCTGTAACACACTTTTCTTGTGATCCTAAACGACTCATTAAGTGATCCTAAACCAACAGAGATAAATAAACACAATTGTATACATCAGGCTCCAATAACAAACGCGATCCTATACACCAGCCTCAGATCACAAACACGATTGCATACATTACCTTTTCATACTGACAGTATTCATGTCAGTAATTTCTACGAGGTAAGATTTTATGAAGAATCGCCAATTAATGATGTCCTTGTCCCTGGCATCCGCAGCCGTAATTGGTGGTAACGCCCCAGCTCAAGCCATAGACTTCGACTTCAGCTATCAACCAGGAACGTCCCTCGAACAAATGCTCGGGTTTGAAATGGCTGGTGAGATTTGGTCTTACTATTTAACCGATAATGTCACCGTCAAAATTCACGTTGATGTCACCGACGACTTGCCCTCAAACATCCTCGGTGGGGCACTCCCTGGTCTGCAAAAGTCTAAAAAGTACAAAAAATTTCGGAAGAAGCTGAAGTCCGATAGAACGTCGGTAGATGATTATACTGCTTATGATAACCTGCAAAAACATAACTATAATGATGGCCATAGTGGCTATCATGCCGTGTTTGAAAGCAGAAATGGGTGGTACAACAAAAACATTGCTCTGACCAATGCCAATGCCAAAGCCATAAATTACCACAGGAATAACTCCCTTCTCGATGGCTATATCGTCATGAATGACGCCTTCAATTGGAGCTATGATTACCAGCGTAACGCCCCAACCCCATCAAACACCATAGACTTTCTCAGTGTCGGCATCCATGAAATTGGTCATATCTTGGGCTTCGTCAGTGGGGTGGATTCGACGATACTCGCGGATTATGACGCTAGTTATCAGATGAACCTTGACCGTCTGATGCGTACTACCTCCCTGGATATGTACCGCTATAGTGCCTGGAGCGAAGACCAAGACATGCTTGAATTAGCCTATGGTGCCGACGCCTACTTTTCCATTGATGGGGGTAATAAAGTTCTGGCATACTTTTCTGAAGGCAAGGATCCCAATTTAGGATTAGGAGGTGATGGCTATCAAGCCAGCCACTGGGACGGTATGGGCAATGATTTGGGTGTTATGAAGCCAGCCCTAGGTTGGGCAGAGAGGGCCGATATCTCAGCACTAGATTTACGAGCATTTGATGTGATTGGCTGGAACCTAAACTCCACTGTGTTGGGCTCAGATGGACGCCCCAGTGACTCAAATATGACCCTAAATCTCAATAACTTGCTCAACAACGCCAAGAATACCTTAGCCAGCAAAATCGGTGCCTACTTCAATGATCCTAACTGGAATGCCTCATGGATCGACTGGTATATCGCCAATGGCTATAACGAAACAGCAGGATCCTGGCTAGATCAAGACCGGATCCAGAATGTGCTCGACATCTACGAATGGGGCTATGGTGGCGGTGCTGGTGGCGGTAGCAGTGGCGGTGGTGGCGGCAGTGGCGGTGGTGGCGGTGGTGGCGGTGGCAGTGGGCAAGTATTAGGCCAGTTGATAGAACAGCAGCGGTTTTCTTCAAATTTCAATTGGTCAACCTTCAATGCTGACCAGGGATCGGCTCAGGTGCCAGACCCTGGGGCTACCAGTGGCTTAATTGGGTTAGGTCTGTTGGGGATACTCTTAAACCGGGATTAATCGGAACAATTCCGAATAAAAAGGTCAAGGTCAATTTATTGTTGTCTGAGTGAGGGGTGGTCATACAGCAATTGGAGTTAAGCCTCATTAAACTAAGCCGGAGAGTCGCCCCTCCGACTCGTCTTCAAAACCGTACGTGAAGGTTTCCCTTCATACGGCTCCTCATCATAGGAACCATTGTCATTGGTACCTCTAGAACGGATTTT
>NZ_JAAHHE010000055.1:0-33806 GCF_010692525.1 Moorena sp. SIO3B2 | reverse complement strand
GAAGCCTTGCAAAAGTCTTACTCTCTGGCACCAGATGAGGCTGGAGTGCTGTTCACCTTGGGGTCAGCCTATTTTCAAAAAAGCGAGTATAGAAAAGCGATCGCTCAGTTGAAAGCGGGATTAAAACTCAAACCCGATGTGCCAGAAGCCCTGTTTGACTTGGGCAATTCTTACTATATGCTCAATCAGTATAGTGAAGCAATCGATGCTTACAACAAAGCTGTTGACCAAGACAAAAGCTTTTGGCCTGCCATCAACAACATTGGGTTGGTGAACTATGAACAAGGAGATGTGGAGAGTGCCATTAAAAAATGGGAAGCAGCCATAGGGATTGATAAAGAGGCGGCAGAACCTCAACTTGCGATCGCTGTGGCTCTGTATGCCCAAGGGGATATCGAAAAGGGACTGTTAATGGGAGAAGCGGCAATCCGCCTAGATAGCCGCTATGCTAACTTAGAGTTTCTTAAGGAAAACTTGTGGGGTAAACGCCTGCTTTCTGAAACCAAAAAGTTTCTGGAAAATCCCAGAATCCAAGCCACCATTATCCAGGGTGAAGGTATACCCTAAGTAGCTCAACTCCACCTGTCATGGGTGACTTCTAAAAATAGTGCTTGATCTCTATCAATTGCCAATAGGGGAGGGATGGCAGCCAAATATGGGCAATCATCTCAAGGGCGGTGGTTTTAAGATTGGCAATTTTCAAGAAAGGAATTTAATTGTCCTGGGGTAGTAGAGCCATGATTTGATCAACAAACTGTTGATGGTCAACAACGGGTTTGGAGATGTAGTCATCGGCACCACTTTGCTTAAGAAATTTTTCTCTATCCCCTTCCATCGCATGAGCAGTGACCAGAATAATGGGCAGTTTAGAGGTATCAGCATCAGCCTTAAGCATTTGGGTAATCTTAATGCCGTCTACTGATTGACCCTGATAAACACTATGAGCTAGGGAAACATCCATCAAGATAATGTCTGGCTCCCCAGCTTGGGCTAGCTGCATTACTTCTTCTACATCTTCAGTATGCTTTACATTCAAACCGCCCCGCTTAGTGAGAATCTTGGCAAAAACACGAGCATTAATCGGATCATCTTCGACAATCAGAACGGTTTTCATGGGCGTTGCATCAAGAGAGTCATTTTTGGCAAAAGAGTCATTTGATCATAAGTTTGACAGGGAATCTGTCATTTTGCTATTTCAAATTCAAGATGTCATCTTCCCAAGTCTACTTTCCCCACATCCTTAGCTAACTAGTAATGTTCATGGGACTAATACAGGTGATAGGCTGCTTAATACCAGGGAAGCTGACGCTCCTGGCAAAAGCCAACCCACACTGCATCCAAATTTACATTGTAGTGTCTTGGGGACAGTGGAACGGCTTGCTGGAAGCGAAGCTTCTGGCTGGTTAAGCTTGAGCCTGTTTCTTTGAGTCATTTAGCTAAGCAACACTATCTTAAGGCGGGAAATCGGCTTTGGAACCAGATGCTCAAATTTTATGGTGTAAGCATTCAGCCGTCAGCCGTCAGCCGTCAGCCGTCAGCCCTCAGCCGTCAGCCCTCAGCCGTCAGCCCTCAGCATTATTCCAATGCTTACCTGTTGTCTTGATGCAAAGCGCGAGTGGGGAGGGGCTGCGTGGGTCACCTGCGTCCGCACCTTGAAAGCCCCGTGGAAACCCCCGCAGGTCGGCGCTCCATCGCTTATTCAAAAGCACCTCAAGTAGCGTGCGCATTAGCTGAAAGCTGAAAGCTGAAAGCGGAAAGCTGAAAGCGGAAAGCTGAAAGCGGAAAGCTGATAGCTGAAAGCTGAAAGCGGAAAGCTGATAGCTGAATACTTAACTTAGGGTGAGCTAGTGTCTGTGTTTTTCTATATGCATCACCTATATGCATCAATAGTCACGCTGGTTAAGCTGGATGCTAGAGCAGATGGAAAGATCAAGGGGACTTGATTAGGTGAAGAAGACATTCTCTTCTCCTTATTTTTCCGATCTTTTCGAGTACCGTAGCCTTAACGAGCGTGCAATTTCCCTATACCCTAAACCCCGATCACCCTGTCAACTACCGCACACTGACCCGATGCGGGTACAGTGTGGGCTTGAATAAAGCCTGTTGACCAGACGGCCTTAAAAATAAGCGCAGCCGTTAGTACCAAGAGTTAAAGTTCGTACCTTGGAATGCGTGCCAGTTCCAAGCTCTACAACCGGGTGATTAAACAGGCCATTCGGGAAAGCCAGTGTGATCCGGAAAGTACCGAGTACTAACACCGTCTAGGCAAACCTTACCAAGAAATTGAGAGGTACAGTAATGTACACTTTTGTTTACGATAAAAACCTCTTTCCTCTAGACCCCTGCCATCCGGCACGGGCAAGAAAATTGCTAAAAAAGGGGCGTGCTAAGGTGTTCAAGCGCTACCCCTTCACCATCGTAGTACTAGACAGGACGGTCGAGGATTCAGTTACCCATCCCTACCGACTCAAAATAGACCCAGGCTCCCAAAAAACCGGCATTGCCATAGTTCAAGAGCAGACCGGACGGGTGACTAATGCCTTCGAGATTGAACACCGAGGGCAGCAGATTAAGAAATCTCTAGACTCTCGTAGAAAGTTAAGACAAAGGCGGCGTAGTCGTAAACTCCGATATCGCAAACCTCGGTTTCTTAACCGGACTCGAAAAGAAGGCTGGCTCCCACCATCTCTTGAAAGTCGGATTGCGAACGTCGAAACCTGGGTCAGGCGGATTCTAAGGGTATGTCCGATCACGGCACTCTCTCAAGAGTTAGTCAGGTTTGATATGCAGAAAATGCAGAACCCCGAAATTAGCGGCGTTGAGTACCAGCGAGGAGAACTATTCGGTTTTGAAGTCAAAGAATATTTACTCGAGAAATGGGGTAGAAAATGCGCTTATTGCAGTACTGATGGTGTTCCTCTTGAAATAGAACACATTCAAGCTTTAAGCCAGGGTGGCTCTAACCGAGTCAGCAACCTGACCCTGGCTTGCCGCCCTTGCAACCAAGCTAAGGGAAATCAGCCGGTGGAGATGTTTCTGCTGAAAAAACCGGACGTGTTAAAGCGGTTATTAACCAAAGCATTAACTCCTTTGAAAGATGCGGCGGCGGTTAATTCAACCCGATGGGAATTGCTCAGGAGACTCAAAGGGTACGGGTTACCTGTGGAAACGGGTACTGGTGGTCAGACTAAATTCAATCGCAAACTCCAGGGGCTTGCTAAAACCCATTGGACAGACGCGGCTTGTGTTGGTACTTCTACACCCGAAAGACTGCTAATTAATCGGCTCAGACCTCTGATTGTCAAAGCCAAAGGTCATGGCAGGCGGCAGCGATGTCGAACCGACCGATATGGCTTTCCTAATGGACATGCTCCCTCACAGAAATTCTTTATGGGGTTTCAAACCGGGGATTTAGTCAAGGCCGATATCCCATTAGGTAAATACGCGGGGCAGTATACCGGACGAATTGCGATTCGCTATAGGCCATCTTTTAAGCTGAGCACTAAGATAAGGAGCTTTGATGTACATCCGAAATATCTAAAAACCATTCAGCGAGCGGACGGCTATCAATACGGACTTTGAATCAACGGACTCGCTACCGCTCGACAAATTTATTGGCGGTAATTCCCCGGGCGCTAACCCTAACGGGTTTAGGCGTCCGCCCCCTTAACGCTTTTTAGGTGGTCAATTCCTTGGAGGATTTTTGATGACAAAACAGCTGAACCTACTGGAAAACAGTAATGTCATTCCCACAGCCCTGCATTTGGAGATGCAACGGTCATATCTTGAATATGCCATGAGTGTGATTGTGGGGCGTGCTTTACCTGATGTCCGTGATGGGCTTAAGCCCGTACATCGACGTATCCTATATGCGATGCACGAATTAGGGTTAACCCCAGATCGACCATACCGCAAATGTGCTCGTGTGGTTGGGGATGTGTTGGGAAAATATCACCCCCACGGTGACCAAGCGGTGTATGAAGCCATGGTGCGTTTAGTCCAAGACTTTTCCACCCGCTATCCCCTCCTTGACGGTCATGGCAATTTTGGTTCGGTGGATAATGATCCACCAGCAGCCATGCGTTACACTGAAACCCGACTTTCTCCCGTGGGCGCTCAAGCCCTATTGTCAGAAATTGGGGAAGCAACCGTTGATTTTATCGACAACTTTGATAGCTCCCAGCAAGAGCCAGTGGTACTCCCGGCACAATTACCGGTGTTGTTGCTCAATGGTTGCTCTGGCATTGCTGTGGGCATGGCCACCAATATTCCTCCTCACAATTTGGCAGAGATAGTAGATGGCTTGATTGCTCTGATTGACCGGCCCAATTTACCAGATGAAAAACTCTGGGAATTAATTCCCGGACCTGATTTTCCCACTGGGGGGGAAATTGTGGCAGCTGAGGGGATTCGGGATGCCTATACTACCGGTCGTGGCAGTATACCGATTCGAGGCATCACCAAGCTTGAAACCATTCAAGTCGGTCGAAAGAAACGGGGGCAGCGTAGGGCAATTGTAGTGAGTGAGTTGCCCTATCAGGTCCATAAGGCCGCCTGGATTGAAAAAGTAGCAGCTTTGGTGAATCAAGGGCGTATAGAAGGGATTAGCGATATCCGAGATGAAAGCGATCGCGAAGGGATGCGGGTGGTGGTGGAACTCAAACGAGATGCTCAGCCATCAGCGGTTCTCCAGCAGTTGTATAAGCAAACTCCCCTGCAAACAAACTTTGGTGCTATCCTGCTGACCTTGGTAGATGGACAACCCCGACAACTTACCCTGCGGCAGTTGTTAGAATCATTTATTAGCTTCCGAGAACAGACTCTAACCCGCCAATATACCTATGAGCAGTCCCAGAAAGAAAGACGTCTTCACCTGGTAGACGGGTTACTGGCTAGCCTCAATCAGCTGGATGCCATGATTGACATTCTCAGAAATGCTCCTGATGGTACCACTGCTAAGCTGTCCCTCCAAAATCAGTTAAACTTAAGTGAAATCCAGGCTGACGCAATTCTGGCCATGCCCATGCGACGGCTAACTGGCTTAGAACGAGAAAAGTTAGAGACCGAGGGTGAGGAACTTTCCCAGCGCCTGGAACAGCTGCACCAATTACTCAATGATCGGCGGGAATTGCTCAAAGCCCTGAAGAAAGATTTGCGATCGCTTAAACGCAAGTACGGTGATCCTCGCCGTACCATAATAAACTCTATTGCTTCCACTGAAAAAAAGCTAGAACAACCGACAGCTGCTCAACCCAGGAGTAAGAAATCTGCTCAACCCCAAAAAACTCCTGATACCCTACCTAATGCTCCCACTGAGCCAGAACAAACACTTCTAGAATTTACCTCTCACGGGTATGTACAGCGGCAAAGTGCCACAACACAGCCAAAATTACCCAAGTCAATTAAACAAGGGGAGGACTTTGTAGTTCAGGCTCAGCTGTTGCTCACCACACAAGAATTAATGGTAATCACTGGTTCTGGCAAAGCCTACCCAGTCAAAATTAGAGATATTCCACCAGCGGCTGGACGCAAGCAGGGTATTCCCTTGGTAAAGTTGCTGCCAAATTCTGCCCAATCAGAAACAGTTGTGGCTCACTTTAGGGTGCCAGATGACCTAGAAAACTTCACCCTAGTTTTGCTGACTCACCAAGGTAAAATTAAGCGTGTATCAGTATCTGAGTTGACAAAACTAACGAACCGTGGTATGTTGCTTACCAAGTTCAGAAATGATGATCAACTACAGTATGCCAACCTATCTACTACAGCGACACAAGTGGTGGTAGCAACCAGCAATGGACGGCTTTTGCGGTTTGAGGTGAATGACAAACAGTTACCGATTATGGGACGCAGCGCTCAAGGAAATCAAGCTTTGCGGCTAAAGGGTAAAGAAAAGCTGGTTGGCTGTGTTGTCCTAGGGGAAGAGGAAAACCTCTTACTGGTGTCTGAGCAGGGGTATGGAAAGCGCCTCCCCGTGCAGGCGATCAGGTTGGCTAATCGGGGAGACCTGGGAACTCAAGCGCTACAGTTTAAAACCGCTAAAGATGGTTTGGTCAGCATGGTCAGGGATTCCATCGCCAATGACGTCATGGTAGTCACTTCCCTTGGCGGTAAGCGTTTAGCTATGAAATCCGTGCCGATTTGGGGAAAAGATGGCACAGGCGATCGCATTGCCCAACTCAAGCCGGAGGAAAAAATCATCAGCGTTACTCCTGTGATTCAGGAATTAACTGTTTAAGGCGATAGCCCACACTGTGAACGGTTTCAATCAAATCTCTGGGTGCGCCAGCTAATCTCAGTTTGCGCCTCAAACTTTTGATGTAAGCGTTGACCGTCTCCTCTTCGGGAGGGTTTTCAAAAGACCAGACGTGCTCGATAATAACACTGCGAGTTAGTACCCGCCGACCGTTGCGCAGCAAAAACTCCAGTAAACTATACTCCTTACGGGTAAAGTGGATAGGTTGGTGAGCATAGCTTACTTCATAGGTACTCGGGTCAAGACGCAAATCTCCCCACTTAAGTACTGGTGGTGCGATAGATTGACCTCGGCGCAGCAGAGCCCGAATCCGAGCAAATAATTCTGGTAAGTCAACTGGCTTAACTAGATAATCATCAGCCCCTGCATCTAGACCCTTGACTTTATCATTAGTGGTATCGCGACCCGTCAACATTAGAATCGGCATTTGATCGCCTTGGGCTCGCAATTTTCGACAAACACCAAAGCCATCGAGCTTGGGCAGAGTCAGATCTAGCACCATCAAGTCATAATCAAGCATTTGGGATTGCTGGCAAGCAATTTCCCCATTGGTAACCAGATCAACCACGTAACGTTGGTTGGTGAGGGCTTCGGATAAATTTTCAGCAAGGAGAATATCATCTTCCACTAATAAAATTTTCATTGTAGAAGTAGTTTTTTGTTAAAAATGACTGATAAGAGTACATAGGTAAAGTCTAAAAGAGATTGGAGTGGCGATTCTAGGTCAAGATTAACTTATGTGACTCTCGTTCCTCCAGTTTCTACCTAGATCAGCAACAGTTAAGTTGACAGCAGTCGCAACCACTGTTCATAATTATCAGGTGGATAAACTTTAGCATTCAAAATAAACCCTTGGCTAACGTTGTTGTAATTGGTGCCCAGTGGGGCGATGAAGGAAAAGGCAAAATAACAGATCTGCTGAGTCGTTCAGCAGATGTAGTCGTCCGTTACCAGGGGGGCGTCAATGCTGGGCATACGGTTGTTGTTCAAGGTCAAACCTTTAAACTGCACCTGATACCTTCTGGAATTTTGTATCCGGATACAGAGTGTATTATTGGCTCCGGTACAGTTATTGACCCAGAAATTTTAATTGCCGAACTTGACCAACTTGAAGCACTGGGCATTTCCACTAAAAATCTGCTGATTTCAGACATAGCCCATGTCACGATGCCTTATCATCGATTGATTGACCAAGCATCGGAAGAGCGCCGGGGTAGGCAGAAAATTGGTACCACGGGTCGTGGTATTGGTCCGACCTATGCGGATAAATCAGAGCGTACTGGTATTCGGATCATTGACCTGATGGATCCGGAAGTATTGGTAGAAAAGTTAACCTGGACGATTAATTATAAGAACCCTATTTTAGAGAAGCTCTATAATCTATCGCCCTTAGACCCAGCTGGTGTGATCAAGCAATACCAGGAGTATGCTGAACGGCTAGGCTCCTATGTGGTGGATAGTTCCTTGAAGATTTATGAGGCGATTGAGCAAAAACGCAATATTCTGTTTGAAGGGGCTCAAGGGACACTGCTAGATTTAGATCATGGGACGTACCCCTATGTAACCTCTTCCAATCCAGTGGCTGGCGGAGCTTGTGTGGGTGCTGGTGTCGGACCGACAATGATTGATCGGGTGATTGGTGTGGCAAAAGCTTACACAACCAGAGTCGGAGAAGGACCGTTTCCCACAGAGATTCACACTCGAGAAGGAGAGTTACTTTGTGAGCTAGGATCAGAATTTGGGACAACCACCGGTCGCCGCCGCCGTTGTGGCTGGTTTGATGCCGTCATTGGTCGCTACGCTGTTCGGATTAATGGTCTTGACTGTCTAGCGATCACCAAACTGGATGTACTCGATACCTTTGAAGAAATTAAGGTCTGCGTCGCCTATGAAATTGACGGTGAACTCACTCGGGAATTTCCTAGCAGTACTAGCGTGTTTGCCCGATGCCAGCCCGTTTACAAAACCCTATCAGGTTGGCAAAAATCTACTGCTGAATGTCGGTCTTTAGAGGATTTACCAAAGGAAGCCTTGGATTATCTTAAATTCCTGGCAGAACTGATGAAAGTTCCTATTGCTGTGGTTTCCTTAGGAGCCAGCCGTGACCAGACAATTATTGTGGAAGACCCAATCCATGGTCCAAAGCGAGCACTATTGGATGCTAGCGGTACACCGATAACTTCGGGAGTTTAAGTGCGTCAGGGTATCAGGGCGTCAGGGTGTCAGTCGGAGAGTTTGAATCTCAGTAGTTTCCGATTCGATTAAAAACCCTGACCTACCATTGAGGTCAGCACCTCCCTCGGTGGCGGAATCGACCGGTAGCTGACCAGTAATTGCCATTAATTTGGCTACGTTATCTCGAAGAGTTAAAGTCCTAGCGATGAATGTTACTGTAGAATGTCAAAAGCGACCAGAAGGTAGTAAGCCGAGAGCCTTACGCCGTTCTGGATTGATTCCCACCGTACTTTACGGTCACAATGGTGCAGAATCTGTATCCTTAACTATGACGGCTAAAGCAGCAGAAGACTTGCTTAAAACAGCCTCGGTTAATAATACCCTGATAGAGCTCTCTATTCCCGACATTTCCTGGAATGGTCCAGTGCTGCTGCGGGAGATACAATCTCATCCTTGGAAAAATTACCTTTACCACCTCAGTTTTTTCTCAGTGGCTTCTCAAAATAAAGTAGAGGTTGTTGTACCTCTGAAGCTAGTGGGAGAAGCCGTGGGAGTTAAGCAAGGTGGAATTTTGCAGCAAAGGCTTACAACAGTAAAAGTGCAATGTCCCCCAGATAAAATTCCCGAAACCATTGATATTGATATATCAAATTTGGAACAGGGTAAGATGCTGTACATTTACGAGTTAGTCTTGCCAGAAGGGATCGAGGTTATGGATGAGCCTAAATTAAGTGTTCTTGCTATCACTTCTAAATAAAGCGTTGCAGAATACAGGTAAGCATATGCTTACCTTAAATCCTATTTTGTTAATTGCCGATTGAGCACTGAGAATTTTCACTGAGAATTTTCACTGTTCAATTTTAAATTAACAAATAACGTTCCATGATAAATATTCAACCGAAAACAATATCATTACTTTATACAGTAATCATAGAGCAATGATAGGTTGGTTATAGTTGTCTGATTAAGCCAGGGCAGAGTTAAAATTTCCCTGGCTTTTTTGTGAATGATTAGTTGGATTGGAAGAAAATGACAGAAAACTCTCAACAGTCAAGACCTATTGATGTCTTTGGTGTCGGAAATGCTTTAGTCGATATTCTGGCACTGGTGGATGATGATTTTATCCGGCAACATGACCTGAATCGAGGGGCAATGACTTTGATGGATGCCCAAAAGCAGGCTATGATTCTACACAATCTTGAGCATCATTCTCTGGAACTAAGCTCAGGAGGCTCGGCTGCTAATACTATGATTGCGATCGCTCAAAGTGGTGGTAAAGGCTTCTATTCCGGTAAAGTCTCTAGAGATACCAATGGGGAATTTTACCGACAAGACTTATTGGAGGCAGGGATTCAATTTGATGTGCATCCAGCTGAGCTATCTAGTGGTCCAACTGGTACCTGTGTGGTTCTAACTACCCCTGATGCTGAGCGTACTATGTGTACTCATCTGGGAGTGTCTACTACTTTGGCTCCTACTGATATTGATGTAGAACGACTCAGCCAATGCAAATATAGCTACGTTGAGGGCTATCTGTGGACGGGGGATGGCACTCGGAAAGCTTGTATTGAGGCTATGGAACAGTCCAAGCTTAAAGGAGTAAAGAGTGCTTTTACCTTTTCCGACTTCTTTCTAGTAGAGAATTTTGCTGATGATTTCCGTCAGCTGATTACAGATTATTGTGATGTGGTCTTCTGTAACGCGGAAGAAGCACGTCACTTCTGTGGATTGGAATCCTTGTCTGATTGTGCTGGTAAAATTAGTGAGTTAGTGGATACAGCTTTTATCACTGATGGCTCTAATGGTTGTTTAGTGGTGGAAAATAAAACAATTTTCCAGGTGCCTGGATTCCCAGCTAAGGCCGTGGATACCGTAGGAGCTGGTGATGCCTTTGCCGGTGGTGTGTTGTTTGGAATCACCAATGGTTTGACCACTAAGCAAGCAGCACGTTGGGGAAACTATTTTGCTTCAAAAGTAGTACAAACTCATGGTCCACGTCTGGAGGGTTCTCAGGCTGAGTCTGTCAAGGAAGTTGTTAGTAGCGATTAAGCTATTGTGTATTTAATTTAGACAGCTTTCGTTCGCGTAGCGTGGCCTACGGCCAATCATTGTAAGCATTCAGTCATCAGCTGTCAGCTAACAGCTGACAGCTGAATGCTTCCCAATTAGTAAACAGTTCCAAGTTAACTGTTTATTGAAAAATGACACAGACAGATATTCCGAGTTTAATTAACCAGATGATGCAGCCGGAATTTTATCCTCATCCGGTGAAACTACCTATTGAACTGATTCAGACCCATGCTTCCTATGTGCTGCTTACTGGCGAGTACGTCTATAAAGTCAAGAAAGCCGTATATTTTGGATTCCTGGACTATTCAAGTTTAGCTCAGCGAAAGCATTTTTGTCAAGAAGAAATGCGCATCAATCAGTCAGTTTCTCCTGAGATTTATTTGGAAGTTGTGCCAATCATTAAAACCAGTGATGGGTTTGGACTAGGGGGAGTGGGTGAGGTGGTAGAGTATGCAGTTAAAATGCGCCAGTTTCCTCAAGAGTCTCTGTTAAGTACTATCCTGGAACAGCAGAATCTTACCACAACTCATAGGTTGGAATTGGGAAAAGTTGTAGCTCAGTTCCATCAAAGGGCGAAGACCAATAATTATATCCGTAGTTTTGGCACAGTTGCTAAAATTCGGGAGGCGATTGACCAAAATTATCAGCAAAGCCAAAAGTACATTGGTGGACCTCAAACTGGGAGCAGGTCAAATAAGCCTAACAAATGAACTACTTGACAAAACAACAAAAATCCTGTGTTCGAGCCGGTCTTAGTTGCAGAACAGATGAACTATTTACCAGAGGAGCAAGCAATTACCCATGAGGGGGCGATCGATAAGGTAAAAATATTCGGTAAAAGTGACATACTCCCCCTATTACCTATTACCCATTACCCATTACCCATCACCATTCCCCATTCCCCATTCCCCATTCCCCATTCCCCAGATAAGCGTACAAATGTTCTGCATAAGTGACATGCTCCCTATTTGAGATGGTAAGTATGACCGACTGGCTTTCCGAGAATTAGCGATCGCAAAAGCCAAGCGTTATCAGTTACCGATACAAATTATTTACGCTCTGCGCACCAGAAGCTGTGTTATGCGAACGCGCCCCGCGTGGCCTACGGCCAATCGCTTATTATCTCGTAGTGGGGATGTGTCTGATGCTACGGTTGATTTGCTTAAGGGTCAACAGGCTGGATTTGAAGGGTTTACAGAAGAGGAACAATCTTTGGTGATTAGGTTGGATACTAGTCAGGATTGGGAATCCCAGTTGTTAAAGTAAGAAGTATGAACAAGGCATCAAGTATCAATTATGAAGGCTTAAGTATCAATTATGAAGTATGAAGGGTTAAGTATGCAGTGTAAGAGCATCTCAATTAGGCTTGACACAAGGAGTTAGAAGAATCTAATCTATGGTCAATGAAACTTGAACTGAGAACTTGAATCATGTAATCATGATCCATACTGATAATAAAAATAACAGTCACAAATGGGAGCGCTCTGATGTTATCGCTGCCTTTGCTTTAATAGTATCAATTTTGACTTTTGTATTTAGCTCTTCAGGACAGAGAGCACTATGTTCCATTGGAGTTTAAAATGAGACCTGTCCTGAAATCCCACCTTGTGTTATCGGTACAGGTGATACTTGTAATTGCGCGGATTTTAAAAGTCAAAGACAAGCTCAATTATTACTGAAAACCTATCCCGGGGATATTCACAACCTCGATGGTGATCAAGACGGTATAGCTTGTGAGAAGCTCTTACAAATCCAAAACTAAAGATGTACTTGGAGGACTGACTTAGGCGTTTGATTGACTTCAGGTTATAACCAAGGTTCAGAAACACCTGTTACCCAAGATCTGGCGGCCAATGCCAGTCGTTCATCTAGTAGTTTATCGATTACGTGGCCATTGAGGTTCGCTCGCTGTACGTGATTCTTATTCTCACAGGGCTGATCTAATGATATAGGGGATATAGGGTATGTATTTACAAATTGTTAAGCTGTAGGTGTTGATGCCCTAATGTGTTATACTTAAGTTGTAAAGAAAAATACAAATATGCGCTTATTATAAAGAGAAAAAGTTATTTATAGTAAGGAATCAAGGTCTTCTTTGTGGTATCAAAGGCGAAAAACATCTATGATACCAAATTTTAGCTAAAATCAGCAATCAGCTATCACGTTCTTGAGGGTTGGGTTGTTCAGGATAACTGATGTACTCCCGTACCTCAGTTAAATACCTAAGTTTTCCTTGATCAAAAAATTGACTATATAGCACTACCCATTCAGATTAGGACATTGTCTTGATGCAAAGCGCGAGTGGGGGAAACCACGGCAAAGCGCGAGTGGTTTGAAGTTACCGTAAGACAGGCTCGCCTTAATCAATAAGTTTTAACCCTTTTTTGCATAACCTACCAACCATAAAGGCTCAACGTAATCAGGTTTCGTCTCCGGGGGGAACCCCCAAGACCGCGCTGCCTCCCCAAGACCGTAATGGTGCGTTTTCCGCATTAAGAATGAAATTCGCCACGGGTCGCACCTCTGCATCGCTCCTAAACTCCGAAACGTAAGTAATCGCTTACTTTTGACTTCTGACTTCTAACTTCTGACTTGCCCGTAGCGCTATAAGTACCCGCAAGGGTACTGTCAAGCCTAGTGCAACCTTGCGATTATGTACATGGAAAGAACATTCACTTGAGTTCTTTGTAGTAGTTAATTGTAAGGAGAATGGTTATGTCAGAAACTGAAATAGTTTCCAATCAAACCAACCAAGGCAAGGAAATAGAACGGGAGGATCAGCAGCTCCATGAAATCACTTCCAGCGAAACTCAATCCCAGTCAATAGATACCGAAGACCAATTTGAGGGAATGATGGGTCGCGGTGAAATCGAAGCAGTACCCAGATTCAATAAATCCCGAGCGCTTAATGAGGGTTTTGATTTCCAGGAAAGAATGTTGGTCACAGAGGATATGGAAAATCTTCCAGATGCTGGTGCTGGAGAATTCCAAAGGCCAGAGTCAGTATGTGGTAGTGACGACCGCATCCGCATTTCTTCACTTACTAGTATGCCCTGGCGATGGATTTGCCAGTTAATCATTACCAAAGCTAATGGGAGGCGGTCTCTGTGTACTGGCTGGTTGATTGGACCACGGACAGTAATGACTTCTGGACACTGCGTCTATAGCCATAGTGCTGGTGGTTGGGCCAGGAAAATTGAGGTCTTTCCCGGTATTGATGAAAACGAAGCTCCCTTCGGCTCCCAAGTTAGCACATCCTTCCGCAGTGTAAAAGGCTGGACACAAGAACAAGATGATGATTTCGACTACGGAGCAATTATTCTACCGGATGACACCCTAGGGAACCGAGTCGGCTGGTTCGGATTTGCCAATCTATCCGACGACTTACTCACAAATCTACTGATAAATAACTCTGGCTACGCTGGTGACAAACCATTTGGCACACAATGGTTCAATGCTGGTCGAATTACCAGAATCACTGGTCGCAAGCTCTCCTATATGCTCGATACCTATGGCGGTCAAAGCGGTAGCCCAGTCTGGCGCTTGCAAGATGGTCAACACCATGTAGTGGGAATTCACGGCTATGGTGGCTGTCCTAACAGTGCTGTCCGCATCAATAAGTCTGTGTTTGATAACATGTCGGCTTGGAAAAATGTCTAATATAGCGCTACGCGCAAGTCAGAAGTCAGAAGTCAGAAGTCAGAAGTCAGAAGTCAGAAGTCAGAAGTCAGAAGTCAGAAGTCAGCTATGACTAAGTTTAGGAGTTTAGGAATGTCAAACATCTGAATGCGTTGCTATATCAGCTTTTAGTTATCAGCTTTTAGCGTGAGCTAAAAGCTGACGGCTGACGGCTGACGGCTGACCACTGATACCTGAATGCTTACAGTTCAACTAACAAAGGAAAAAACTGTCAGATGACTACTAAACTACAAATTCCTGTTAAATCTTTTGCTTTGAGCAGTCTTATCGGATTATGCCTGCTGTTTTCCGCTTGTAGCGCTCCGCAACCAGACGTTCCATCGGAAAACAATCAGGGTAATAATCCAGATAATAATCCAATAGAAAGGTCAACTGATGAACAAATGATTATCGAAGGTAAAATTGTCGCAGTTATGGAAAGCTTCCCTCTACAGTTAAAGGTAGAGACGAAGTCTGGTTCCTATAGTGTACAACTTCTTTCCGATACCAAAATCACTCGTCAAGGAGAAACTGTTGACCCAGGAAAATTAAGTCCTGATCAGAAGGTTCGGATTAAAGGTCAGAGTTCTGGTTCCAGTAAGTCTGCTATCACTGCTCAAACTATTGAAATCCTTTAGTAAGCTATCAGCATTCAGCTATCAGCATTCAGCGGTCAGCGGTCAGCGGTCAGCGGTCAGCGGTCAGCCTTCAGCGGTCAGCCTTCAGCGGTCAGCGGTCAGCGGTCAGCGGTCAGCGGTCAGCCGTTAGCGGTCAGCCTTCAGCGGTCAGCCTTCAGCGGTCAGCGGTCAGCGGTCAGCGGTCAGCCGTTAGCCGTTAACTGTTCGCGTAGCGTGCGCGTAGCGCATAAGCTGATAACTGATAACTGATAACTGATAACTAAAAACTGAAAACTGAAAACTGAAAGCTGAAAGCTGAAAACTGAAAGCTGAATGCTGAAAGCTGAAAGCTGAAAGCTGAAAGCTGAAAGCTGAAAACTGAAAACTGAAAACTGAAAACTGAAAGCTGAAAGCTGAAAGCTGACCGCTGAAAGCTGAAAGCTGAATGCTGACCGCTGAATGCTTAGAAATCACCTTTGTTTATCTAACAATGGAGCTGCCTCTAGCAAGGTTCTAGTGTAAGGATGCTCAGGATTAGTAAACAGGTCATGAGTTGGTTTCTTTTCAACAATCTGACCTTTATTCATCACGGCGATTCCATCACAGAAAAACCGTGCTACCCAGAGGTCATGAGTAATAAACAAATAGGTAAGATTAAAGGCTTCTTTCAACTCCAACATTAATTCTAGTACTTGAGTTTGGACACTAGCATCCAGCATACTCACTGGTTCATCACAAATCACCAAACTAGGATGAGTAATCAATGCCCGAGCAATAGCAACCCGTTGTTGTTGTCCTCCAGAAAGGTCAGCAGGATATCGATTATAGTAATCTTCTACAGGCGTTAATCCTACCCGTTCTAGCATTTCCTTGACCTGGTTTTTTGCTGCTGTTGGATTAGCCGCTAATTTATGAATAAATAACGGATCGGCAATACTTTCTCCCACAGTCATTAAAGGATTAAGACAAGCATGGGGGTCCTGAAATACCATTTGGATTTGACGACGAATCTCTTGTAGGGAATGTCGATTGAGTGTAGCTAAATTTGTGCCTTGAAACTCAACGGTTCCAGCAGTAGGACGAACTAATTGCAAGATAGTGCGAGATAAAGTACTTTTACCACAACCGGATTCTCCTACTAGTCCCAAAATTTCACCAGGATATAAATCAAAACTGACGTTATCCACAGCTTTGATAACGTTTTTTTCTTGAGATACCAGTTGCTGAATAAAATTGCTTTCTAAGGTATAATATTGCTGGAGATTGGTAACCCGTAGCAAAGGGGTAGGAATGGCAGAGCTGGAATTACCCTCATTGTCATTAGTGTCAGGGTCATTAGTGTCAGTGTGCTCTCTAACTGCCTGGAGATGTAGAGCTGCTTCTAAAAGCGATCGCGTATAATCATGGTTAGGTTGCCACAGAATCTGTGCCACTGGCCCAGTTTCCACCATTTTCCCACCATACATGACCGCAATGCGATCGCAATATTCCCCGATCATGGCCAAATCGTGAGAAATCAGTAACAGTGCCATGTCCCGTTCTCGACAAGCCATGGTTAATTCTTCTAATATCTGTGCCTCTACCGTAACATCCAAGCTAGTGGTGGGTTCATCTGCTACAATTAGCTTGGGATTGAGCAACAAGGCTAATGCGATCGCAACCCGTTGCCGCATCCCACCACTAAATTCATGGGGATATTGAGAGAAGCGATTAGCGGGAATTTTCACCGCATCTAGAGTTTCTATTACTTTTGCTTTAGTCTCACGTCCTGATAGCTGGGGTTGGTGAGCTCTGAGGGTTTCTAGGCAGTGTTCCCCTATACTCATTAAAGGGTCAAGGCGAGTCATCGGGTCTTGAAAGACTAGGGCTACTGCTTCTCCCCGAAACTGGCGCAGCTGTGCAGGGGTTAAATCAAAGACAGACTTTCCTGCAAACCTAACCTGTCCTTTCACTCGGGACCGTTGCGGTAACAACTGCATGATTGCTCGTCCCAGAGTAGACTTACCGCAGCCTGACTCACCGACTAATCCCAGTCGGTCCCCTGAATCTAGGATAAAGGAAACATCATCTACTGCCCAAGTGGGTTTTTCAAGGGATTGGCTGCTAGGATAGGCCACCTGCAAGTTTTCGACACAAAGTAGCGCTTCACTCATCTATTAAATATTTCTCTCCCAATAATATAAAAACTTTGATGCCATAACCATTAAATTTTGATTAAAATTTGTAAAGCTAGACTAATTCCTATCTAAGTCAACTGCTCTGATCGAGTTCATGAGGCCGCCAGTAGGATTGAGCAAAGTTATCCTATAAACATCTTTTTGACATCTTTTTGTCAGGGCATCACCATGGAACCTGTAAATCCCCAAGTGTCTAATCACTATCAGCCAGATTCAAATTCTCAAAGCCAAGAAGAAACCAAAGCCAAATCCTCGGCATGGCTACTCACAGTCCTGTTTTTGGTAGGAGGTCTAGCTTTGTTGCAAATCTCGACAGTACCAGAACCCCCTGTAGCCCAGACGAAAACTAAACAGACACCACCGCGACCTGTAGAAACTATTCCCCTGACCTTAGGTAAAGGAATTAAACGGATCCAGTTACTGGGTGAAGTAGAGGCAAGTGAAAAAATCACGATTAAATCTCAGGTGGATGGTGTAATACAACAAGTCAAAGTCCGAGAAGGCGATCGCGTTAAACCGGGCATGACCATTGCTATTCTTGATGGTGCTGACCAACAGTTAGCCCTCGCCCAAGCTAAGGCAAGGCTTGCTCAGGAAAAAAGTAATCTCGCTCGATTACAAGTGGGAACCCGTCCAGAAATTCTTGCCCAACGGCAAGCAGAACTGGATGCCGCTAAAGCTAGGGAACAAGAAGCAAAGGACAACCTTGATGGTATGATAGCCGTCCAACCCAATTTAATTGCCCAACGGCAAGCAGAACTAGATGGGGCTCAAGCTCGGGAACAAGAAGCCAAGGATAACCTAAAACGCATTGAAGCCCTAACTCTGGAAGGAGCTCTGTCTGAACGAGCAAAAGTGGAAGCCGAAAAAGCAGCTGATGCAGCTACCAGTGAGCGCTTACGGGCTCAAGCTGCCCTAAGTGCAGAACAAACTAAAACCCAGCAAGAGATTGCTGAAGCCAGAAGTACCGTTGATGCCACCATCAGTGAGCGGTTGCGCATTGCAGCTCTGTTAGCGGAAGCCCAAGTCGGACCAACCCAGGAAGAAATTGATGCCCAGAAAGGGGTAGTAGCAGCAGCTGTTGCAGCGGTTGAGCAAGCTCAACTAGCATCAGAACGAGCCACGATTAAAGCGCCTATAGCCGGAGTTGTGCAATCCCGCCAGGTTGACACTGGCAACTATGTTGAAGGTGGCGATGCCATCATTACCTTGGTCAATAATGCTCAATTCGATATCTTTCTACAAGTACCAGAAAAGTTTACTAATCAGGTCAAACCAGGGATGTATGTGGAATTAACTGCACCGCGAAGTTTACCTAACTGGCAGCAACGAGCACAGATTACCAGCGTTGTGCCTACAGCCAATGCCAACTCACGGCGACAACTAGTAAGGGTAAATCTCAACAATCCCCCAAAAGACTTATTAGCTGGAATGGGAATTGAAGCCACCTTAGATTTACCCATTGATGTAGATCCCAGTTTTGTTATCCCCCGTGATGCCATCATTAAACGAAAAAACCAATCCTTAATATATACCATTTACCAAGACAAAGCACAAGAGTTTACCGTAGAAATATTAGCGGATATGGGGGAAAAACTCCTGATCACTAATCAAAAATTACAAGCCAATCAACCCCTAGTTGTGTCAGGTGGTGAAGGACTAAAAAACGGCGCACCAGTCAAAATTACTAGTCCTTAATTCCTAATTATTGAACCTATTGCAAACCTGAAAAACTAGTACCGCTGTGCGGAATTCAAAATTCAAAATTCAAAATTCAAAATTCAAAATTATTACATGTTTAGTTATTAGAGGTTTAATATATAAGAGTTTTGCTATTTTTGAAAAGTATATTGATTTCCGCCGTGCTGTATAGCGGTTTTCAATTTGGTGAGGTACAGATTACCTGGTTTTAGGGAACAGCGGATCTGGGAACAGGGAACAGGAAAGAGGAACCCACCCCTAGGGTGTGTTTTCAAAGTTTTCCGCAAGATATTAGATCCCCCCCAGCCCCCCTTATTAAGGGGGGAGCCATACTCAAAGTCCCCCTTTTTTAAGGGGGACCAACGGGGGTACTCGGAGTTTGAAGACACGCCCTAACCCCTCCCAGGAGGGGAAGAGGGAACAGGGAAAAAATCCTGTGTACCTCATTAGGCTAGAAACCGCTATATTAGTCTCTAGAATCCTTCCCGATTCCCGATTCCCGATTCCCGATTCCCGATTCCCGATTCCCGATTCCCGATTCCCGATTCCCTGTTCCCTAATTCCTAGTTCCTAAAGTTGCCAACTTCGGTGAAATTTGATGAAACTTATCGAAACAGCTGTCCGCTGGCGACACGGAACATTTGTTCTGTTCTGCCTCCTAGCCCTATGTGGCATCTTAGCCCTATTCCAGCTTCCCCTAGAACTTAGACCAGGAGGTGATACCCCAGAAATTACCATTAGCACCTCCTACGGTGGAGCAGGACCGACGGAAGTAGAAGACCTGATTACTAGACCGATCGAAGAAGCGCTCGAAGAAGTCACAGGAGTTAAAGAAATTACCAGTAGCTCTCGCCCTGGACGCAGTCGGATTTCTCTGGAATTCAATTGGGGAACAGATATTGATGCTCGCTTAGTAGATGTCTTGAGCAAATTACAGCGAGTGTCCTCTCTACCTCCAGAAGCGGGAGACCCCTCTGCTGAAGTGGTCAGTGGTGTTAGCCGTCCCATGATGTGGATTGTCCTAATGCCCAAAGAAGGCTATGATTCTGACCCAGACCATTACCGTGACTTGATTAAAGATGCCATCGTACCCAAGTTACGCCAAGTCGAAGGAGTAGCTCAGGTTCTTACTCCTGGGGGACGGGAACGGGAAGTGGAGGTGATTGTAGACCCGAAAGCCTTAGCTGACCGCAATCTAACCCTTTCTAATGTCGTGAATACTTTGCGCAATAATAACCGCAATATTCGGGGTGGACCGATGGTAGTGGGAAGACGGGAATACCGAGTCCGCACCGTCAGTCGCTCTGAGGATGTGAAGGAGTTGGAAGGGTTTGTGTTGCGCCGAGACCAATCAGGAACTGTCTATTTGGGGGATGTAGCTGATGTCGAAATTGGTCGCAAGCTTGAAAGTACGGTTCTTGTAGCAAATGACCAACCAACCGCTGGCATTGGTATCGAAAGACGAATTGGTGCCAATGTCCCAGAGATATCTAAGGGGGTCAGAGCAGTACTCAAGAAACTGGAAGCCCAACTGGAACAGCAAGGGGAAGGTGTCCAGTTCTTAATTAACTACGACGAGAATGACTATATTAACCAATCTATTGCGTTAGTGCAGCAAAATTTGATCATGGGGGCAATTCTAGCATCCCTAGTGTTGCTGCTGTTTCTCGGGTCATTGCGAACCGTAGCAGTCATTGCCCTTACTATTCCGACTACTATTATTACCGTCTTTATTGTCTTAGCCTTGCTAGGTCGGTCTCTGAATGTGATCAGTCTGGCAGGATTAGCCTTTGCGGTCGGAATGGTCGTAGATAATGCCATTGTGGTGCTAGAAAATATCTTCACCCACATGCAACGGGGAAAAAATCCGCTCCGAGCTGCTATTGACGGTACTCAAGAAGTGTGGTCAGCTATGCTAGCCTCTACTCTGACTACCGTAGCAGTATTTGCTCCCATTGTTTTAGTCACAGGGGAAGCAGGACAGCTGTTCTTTGATATTGGTATTGCTCTATCGACATCGGTATTGTTTTCCCTGTTTGCAGCTCTGACCCTAGTGCCTATGCTATCGGGACTGTTTCTTAATCAAGCGGAGGCGCAACAGATTTTGCAGGGGATGGGGGATGTCGGCACCCAAGGTTTAGACCCAAAACCATTGCGCCCAAAGCAGCGAAATAGAGGAGCCAAAATCCAAAATGTCCTAGTGCTAGCTGTAGCCAAAACTTCAGCAGTGTTTCGAGTATGGCAAGGCAAGCTAGAGGGATTTTTATTAAAAACCGTGCGTTGGTCTCTTGGTGGCAAACGGATCGGAAGGCGTTTGGCTGTGTTGTTGATTCCTGTAGTATTGCTCTTTGTCAGTATTCGGTTACTCCCCCCCATGGATTACCTACCAGAAGGGAACCGTAATTTAATTATGTGGTTAACGGAACCCTTTCCAGGCACCAGTATTCCAGAATTCCTACGGCTATCTCAACCGGCCAGAAAGTTTTTGGCACAGCAGCCGGAAATTGACCGAACCTTGCTATTAGCAAGCTCCGGATGGAAAGCAATTTTTGTCCTTCTCAAGCCAGAGTTAGCTACCGCTAGGAATCTCGATGACATGGTGAATCGGATGGGAAAGGTAAAGTCTAATTTCCCTGGTTATCGCTTTGTGGTTGCCAGGCGCACTGCCATTTTTCGGAATCCAGGCAAGTCCTATAAAGTGCGTCTGGTAGGACAAGACCTGGATCAATTAAACCAGTGGGGTCAGGATATTACTAAGCAATTGCGCCAACTGGACGGTGTGCGCAATGCTCGTTCCAGTTTTGTTACTGGTGCGCCAGAATTACAAGTAATTCCCAATCGGGTGCGACTGGCAGAAGTGGGCTTGTCAGAAGCTGAGTTAGGGAGAATGGTTGAAGCTGCTCTCGGTGGGATTAAAGCCTCAGAATTTGTGGATGGTAAACGGGAACTGGATGTGACCGTTGAATTACAACATACCGTTGTCAAAACCCCAGAGCAGTTGCGTCAGTTAGTGATCTATACTCCCAATGGTGGGCAAGTACAACTAGCTGATGTCGCTGAAGTAGTAGATACCACCGGACCCGATCGGATTGACCGAGTGGATTTACAGCGTTCTATTACCCTAACCGTTAGTGTCGAGCGCTCAGCTCCCTTAGGCAAACTAGTTCAACAGACAGAGCAGCAAATTCTCAAACCCTTCCGGAAAAACCTACCTGCTGGCTATCGTGTCGAGTTAGCTGGTTCGGCAGATTTGCTATCGGAAACGTTAGTGCAGTTGGGGTCAATCTTTATTCTGTCTTTAGTGATTACCTATCTGTTGCTAGTCGCACTCTACCATTCTTTTCTCTATCCCATCGTAATTATGGCAACCGTACCGATAGGATTAACCGGAGCGTTGTTGAGTTTGGTGATAGTGAACAGAATTCCTGGTGTTTTGGTACCACTGGATATGATTACTGGGTTGGGATTTGTGATTCTGACTGGAGTTGTGGTGAATAATGCCATCCTTTTGGTAGACCGAGCCTTGCAATTACAGCAACAAGGAATAGATTACGATACATCGTTGTATAAAGCTGTATGCGATCGCTTACGACCGATATTCATGTCTGCTGGCACTACAGTACTAGGAATGTTACCGCTAGCAGTAATACCAGGGAAAGGAGCTGAATTATATCAAGGGTTAGGGATTACCTTAACTGGGGGATTAGCCTTGTCTACATTACTGACACCTACAGTAGTTCCAGCATTGATGGGATTATTAGGAGACTTTAGGGGTCAAAAGCTGAAACCTTCTGAGGTGAATAATAAGGAAGAATCCCGTGAAATGGTTAGAGTTGATTAATCTGACGTTGCTGATTCAGTAACACCCATATCCTCACCCTGACTAGGCGTTTGCTACCATCTGAAATAGCAACCTGATAAAGTCATGACTCTAGCAATTGCCCTTGAACCCGCACCAATAGAGACAGATGCCTATGGTGTTGTACGAGTTGGCAAAACTCGTGTCACCTTAGACACTGTTGTGACTGCTTTTCTTGAGGGATGCACGCCAGAGGAAATCGCAGAGCAATATCCATCACTACAACTACCAGATATCTACTTGGTTATCGGTTACTACCTCAGACATCGAGATGAGGTTCATACCTATCTGGTAGAACGTCAACGTCAGAGAGATGCAATTCAGCAGGAGGCTGAACAACGCTTTAATCCAATGGGAATACGCGATCGCTTATTAGCTAGGCGCAATCAATCCAGGTAATCCCAAATGGTTCGATTCCTGGCAGATGAAAATTTTAATAACCAAAAGATTAGTTGCTTAATCGATAATGGGTAATGGGTAACTGACCTAACTGTACCTGAGATGATTCCTAAAAAAAAATCGTGTAGGTTAAACATGTATCAGTAGAGTCATCATGTTGCACCAACTCCTCACCTGGATCATAGCCCTAGCCCTAACCCTCTCCACTGCCTTACTACCCATTGCTCCTGCCTCGGCTAACCCAGTCCAAACCGAGAACGTCGAGGTGCAATTGATCAGCGAAGTGATCAACATTCAACCTGGAACCCCCTTCTGGGTAGGACTACACTTCAACATCAATCCCGCCTGGCACACCTATTGGCGAAACCCTGGTGATTCGGGTCTTGGAGCTACCCTTAAGTGGACCCTACCCCCCGGCTTTGAAGTGGGAGACATCGTTTGGCCCTATCCCCAGCGGCTACCCCTTGAGCCATTAATGAACTTTGGCTATGAAGAAGAGGTTACCCTACTCAGCCAAATCACACCCGCAGCCAACCTAGCGACTCCCGATTCTCTGCAACTCCGAGTAAAAGCTGATTGGCTCGTGTGTGAAGTAAACTGTATTCCCGAAGAAGGCACCTTCAACCTCACCTTACCAATTACCTCTAGACCTCCCTTAGTCAACCAAAATTGGGCACAGGTATTTGAGCAAGCCCGTCAAGGTCTACCCAAACCCTCCCCATGGCAAGTCACGGTCACTATCGAACCAAAAGACTTAGTCCTGCACGTTGAAGCCCCGGAAATGGAAGAGGCTCAAATCCAAGAGGTGACCTTTTTCCCACATCAAGACGGTATCATTAGCAACCCAGCGCCTCAAATCGCAGAACTTAATCAAGATGGAATCACCTTGCGATTAGAGCGAGGCTATCTTAGGAAACTCGACCCCATCACTGGAGTGCTAGTGGTTCGAGAATCCCTAGACAACCAATCCGTAGTCCAAGCCTTCTCCATTGAAGCCGCAGTCAGCAATGAAATAGGCAAAACCGCCCCAACCCCAACCCAACCCCGATGGCAATTGCTCCTGCTAGCACTACTCGGAGGCATAATCCTAAACCTGATGCCCTGTGTTTTGCCAGTGCTATCCCTCAAAGCACTCAACATAGTCCAAAAATCCCAGAAAAGTCCCAAACAAGTGAGACGCCATGCGATCGCATTCACCGTAGGCATTCTGGTCAGTTTTACGGTAGTGGCCAGTGTGCTATTAATTTTGCGATCGCTAGGGCAACAAATCGGCTGGGGATTCCAGCTACAATCCCCCGTTTTCGTGACCTTAATGGCATATCTAATGTTTGCGGTTGGCTTAAGTCTATCGGGAGTCTTTATCTTCGGTGCTTCCATCATGGGAATTGGGCAACGATTAACCACTCGCTCAGGATACATCGGGGAATTTTTCACAGGAGTCTTTGCCACCGTAGTCGCCACTCCCTGCACCGCACCATTCATGGCAACCGCCCTGGGAGTAGCCCTGACCCAATCCGTACCGATAGCGATCGCAATCTTTGAAATGCTCGGTCTTGGGCTAGCCCTGCCCTACCTAGCCATTAGCTTCACCCCAGGATTGCAGCGTATTTTACCCAAACCAGGAGCATGGATGGAAACCTTCCAACAGCTTCTGGCATTCCCCATGTACGCCGCCACCGCCTGGTTAATCTGGGTATTAGTCCAGCAAACTGGAACCAACGGTTTAGCAGCTGCCCTAACAGGGCTAATCCTAATTGCCTTTGCCACTTGGTTGCACCAAAAAACCCGCCTACTCCCCCCTCTAGGAAAGCATCTTGGCTCAATCTGCGCCTTAGTCGCCCTAGGATTTTCCCTGAGCTTAGCCCAAGTTTCCACCACCACTCCTACTGCACTGACCCATAATCAAAATAACGGCATCAAATGGCAAGGCTATACAGCTCAACGACTAGTTAAACTAAGGCAATCAGGAAGCCCAGTATTCCTGAATTTTTCAGCATCCTGGTGCATTACCTGTCTAGTTAATGAGCGTGTAGCCCTCAACCAGCCAGAAACCATAGCCGCCTTTGAGTCTAAAAAAATTGCCCTACTCAAAGCAGATTGGACTAATCGTGACCCAGCCATCACCAAAGCTCTAGAATCCTTCGGACGTAGTGGCGTACCCCTTTATGTATTGTATCCACCAGACTCAGAATTTACCCAGCCGATTATACTACCTCAGATTCTATCCCCAGAGCAAGTTCAACGTGCCATCAAAAAACTATAGCAAACGGAGTCAGGAGTCGGGAGTAGCGTAGGGTGCGTTAGGGGCGGGCGAGCCCTCATTTTCTGCCTCTAAACCAGTGTTAAGATAGCCAGCCCCGTAACGCACCATCGGGTCAAACAGCAAACAAGAGATGCACCCCAGCGGATTTGGGAGTAGGGAGTAGGGAATATGGCATCAAAAATTATCACAATTAATTTAGGATCCCTATATAAAATTTAGGTAGAATTTAATGAAATGGCAAATAACAAGTAACAAGTAATAATCAACAATCAACAATCAATAATCAACAATCAGCCATCAAAAAACATGAACAACTTTCTCAAATTTAACGGTCATAAAATTACCACCACTGGATTAGTAGCCCTAGCCTTAATTATCACTGGATGCCAGACTAATCCCCTCACCAAAGATGCCAAAAATACAAGTCAAGTATCCACCGCAATTGCAGCATCATCACCATTAAATATTGATGAAAAAGCACCAGAATTCACTGGAGTTGATAGCAACAATACCACCCACAAGCTCAGTGATTTCAAAGGCAAAGTCGTAGTATTAGAATGGACTAATCACCAATGTCCCTTTGTCCGCAAACATTACAACAGCGGTAACATGCAGAAACTTCAGAAAGAAGCCACCAGCAAAGGAGTAGTCTGGTTATCCATAATCTCTTCAGCTCCAGGAAAGCAAGGTCATGTCACCCCTCAAAAAGCCAATGAATTGATTAAAAGCAGTAGCGCTAATCCCACAGCAGTAATTATAGACTCCGAAGGCACCATTGGTCGTCTATATCAAGCTCGCACCACACCCCATATGTATGTTATTGATACTGATGGAGTCTTAAAATACATGGGAGCAATTGATAATAAACCCTCAGCTAATCCAGCCGATGTAGAAACTGCTAGCAACTATGTCCAAGCTGCTGTGGATAGTGTTATTACTAATAAACCAGTAGAAACAACAGTCACTCAGCCTTACGGTTGCTCAGTTAAATATAATAGGTGAACTACCCCGACCTACTTCGTAGAGGTCGGGGCTTCCAGCTTCACGGAAGAACGCCTTAACTTGGACGGACGCCCACGTCTTGGTCTTACTTCTTCTCCACTGGCGTTGTCCCCCCCCGTCCCAGAGGAGGATAGCATTCTGATTCCTTCTGCCCTAATATTTTTTGCCGCATTACCATCTCTATCGTGGTGAGTTCCACAACTTGGACAAGTCCAAGTCCTTAAGTCAAGTGGTAACTCTTTGATTTGATAATGACAATTAGAACAGGTCTTAGAACTGGGGAACCACCGATTTATCTCTACCAATACTTTCCCTTCTTTTTCGCATTTGTAAGAAAGGAAATTGACAAAGGTTCCCCAGCCCAGATCAGAAATTGCTTTAGCTAATTTATGGTTACGAACCATGCCCTTGACATTCAGGTTTTCGACTACCACTACTTGGTTCTGATCTACTATCTTTCTAGACAGCTTATGTAGGTAGTCTTGGCGGACATTTCCAATTCGCTCGTATACCTTAGCTACAATCTTTCTGGCCTTTTTACGCCCACTGCTGCCTTTTTTCTTTCGAGCAGCAATACGCTGTTTTTTGGCTAACTTCTTTTCATACTTAGCCAGATGCTTGGGATTACTGAACTTAGAGGTCTTTTCACCGTCATAGGTAATCGCCAAATCTTTGATACCTAAGTCAATACCGATCACCTTAGGTGCGCTTGACCTAGGCGAATTTAATTCGCCTAGGTCAAGCGCACCTCCGTTCTTTAACAGCTTCACTCCATCACCCTCGTACTCCATTAACACAGAAGCATAATATTTTCCGGAAGGAGTTTTACTGACTGTCACAGTTTTAAATTCTCCATCCAGTGGTCGGTGAATTACTGCCTTGACAATTCCTAGTTTTCCAGGGAATTTAAGGCAATCTCCTACCTGTTTTACGTTTTGAGGATACTGGATTGATTGACGGTGATGGTACGACTTGAATCTAGGATATTTTGCTCTTCCCTCAAAAAAATTTTGGTAAGCACGACTAAGATTGAGACTCACGGATTGCAGAACCTGAGAGTAACAATCTTTCAGCCATTCAGTCTCCTTTTGTTTCTTGAGCTTTGGCAACATAGAGTTGAGTGCAGATTGCTTTAGCCCAAAGCCAGTTTCTTTATAGGTTTCTATGCACTGATTCAAGGCATAGTTCCACCACCAGCGAGCACATCCAAAATGCTGAGCTAATACTTGAACTTGTTCTTGCGTGGGATAAATTCTAACTTTGACGGCTTTATGTTTCACTGCACTCAACCTTGTTATCGACCTTGCTTAATATTATATGTATTTAGTAGTAATATGTCAAGGGATAAGATGAATTTCCTGGCTCGCTATCCATCCCGGAGACGAAACCTTAGAATAGGGCAGCCTTAATCAATAAGTTTTAAACCTTTTATGCATAGCCGACCAACCATAAAGGCTGCCCTATTCTTGCGGTAACTTCTAACCCAACCTACAACGCACGAGGTTGGGGAATTCCGCGAGTTTTGTTAAAAACAATAGTTAAAGGGTAAATGTTGAAGGTTATTTGTAAGCATATGCGCTACGGGCAGGCTACGCGAACAGCTGTCAGCTGTCAGCCGTGAGCTTAAAATAACATTGAAAGTCTGGGGAAAAGCCCATATAAGCATATGCGCTACGGGCACCCTGCTTGAAGTGCGTGGCGTTAGCGGTCAGCTATCATGCAGACTCAATTCAGATTAAAAGAATGGTTACTTGTTGTCTTGATCCAGTCGCTCATGGTTTAAAGTTACCGTAAGAGAGTGGAGCCTTATTACAAAAGACTTAAACCTTTTACCTATAACCTGCCGACTCCGACTATAAAGGCTCCAATTAGAGTCGATGTCCCCTATTACGGGGAGCACCTCTCCTTCAGAACCGTGCATGAAACTTTCGCCTCACACGGCTCCTAGATATCCTTAGCTGAGGTGCGACCCAGGGGCAGTTTATCTGCCCATTGGAAAGCGCACCTCGCTTTTGCTCCAATGTATTTGCTGGTGGCAGCTTTGGTGAACTGCTGATAGGTTCTTTTTTGACCAGTTGTCGTGGTTTCCATCTATGTGATGAAGATGTACATCCTCGTCTTCGATCAACCTCAACCCGCAATATCCGCAGGAATGGTTTTGCTTTTTCAAAGCTTCTGACGTAGCATCGGAGTATAATCGGGAATTTCGATTACTCCAGTATACCAGGTCGCCGTCGTAGGGTGACTTGGTGCCCCTTACGTTTACGTGTTGGTTTTGTTTGTACCCCACTTTTGGGAATGCCTTTTTGCATAGTTCTGTAGCTCTATACCGACTTACTTTCTTTTCCTTTCGGAACTTTCGGTGGGCAGTGTTGCCCATGAACCATAAGGAATCCCTGCTGCTGTTCATATCACAGCTACTATGGTAGTTTCGCCAACCGCGCACGATGGGTGCTAGTTTCGTTGCTTTTATTTCAGCACCATAATTCGAGCTGTTGACCACAGTTTTAATCTTCTTCCGGATGTTTCGGTGGTTTTCCTCTGAGGGAATTGACCGAAACTTTCCGTTTTTCTGGAGGAGGAAATTCCAGCCACGGAGACGAAACCTTAGAATAAAGAAGCCTTAATTAATAATTTTTAACCCTTTTTTGCATAGTCTGTCCCCTGTAAAGGCTTCTTTATTATTACGGTAACTTCATAGGAAGTCAAACCCGTCTGTCGTTTTAGTTAACTTGGTCTTTTCTTCACTGATTTCCATTCCGCGCTCTGCTAGGAAGGCTTTAACTTTGTCTAGTATCTTCTCAGCATTGTCTTTTGGCTTAAGGATGAACACCATATCGTCGGCATATCTCAGACTGGTGTGTATGTCCTCTATTCCGTCGAGTGCGATGTTGGCTAATAAGGGACTCACTACTCCCCCTTGAGGTGTGCCTTGCTCCGGAAACTCGGGATTTACTCCTGCTTTAAGACATCGGAATATTCCCTTTTTGATAGCTGCCGGGGCTATGACGCGCTCCATTATGGAGTTATGTGAGATACGGTCAAAGCATTTTTTGATGTCTAATTCGATCACCCTTTTGTTGATTCCGTTTTTGTCCGATTTTAGATGTAGCTGTAAGCGTTTTTGTACGTCTTGAGCACATCTACCGGTGCGGAATCCGTAGCTATCTCCGCTAAAACCTGCTTCATGAGCTGGTTCTAGCGCAAACTTAATTAGACATTGCCAGGCTCGGTCAGCGATAGTTGGTATTTTCAACATTCTTACTTTTCCATTCTTTTTCGGGATTGGAATTTCACGAACTCGGCTATGCTTCCAGTCAGAGGCATGGTCGTTCAATGTTTCTACCAGTTCCATTCGCTGTCTGTAGTTGAGGCTTGACAGGCCATCAACTCCAGCCGTCTTTTTCCCTTTATTCAATTGTGTGACTTGACGGACAGCCAAAAGTTGTGCTGCACGGGATTTCAGAATCAGTTTTTGTAAAGACCGCGCCTTCTTCAGGTCACCATCTCGAATCGCTTTGAACACTCGCTTTTGTAGGCGGAATAAGTCTTGGCGGAGTTTTTTCCACTTTTGACTTTTCCAGAGGTCGCTATATCTATTGGACATGCGTCTACCTATACTCTCCTAGAGTTTGTGTTTTCTGGATACCCGCAGTCAGTTATTCGACTGCATCTTACCCGACAGTGAGGATTAAGTTTGGCATAACTTACTGAGGTTTCGACCTTTCCCCAGACTCTTTTTGCTGTCGTTTTTACTCGTTCCAACTGTTAGATTGTTTTGACGATTTAGGGCAGTCCGGAGATGAAACCTTAGAATAGTGGAGCCTTACTACAAAATTTTTAACCCTTTTACCCATAGCCGACTAACTATAAAGGCTCCACTATTCTTGCGGTAACTTCTAACCATTTTGCCTATCCTCTTCTCAGAGATTACGATTACCAGAAAGAAAGCATCGTGAGAATAAAAGGATAAAGTCTCGCATATTCTCTTCAGATTGCGGCTTGACCGTCAGACACTTTTTAAGGACTTTTGTTAATCTACCCATGTCGCCTCCCTTTTAGCGGCAGTGTGGCACATCTGATTTACCTCTGATTCCGCCCTGATGCCAGCGTCACTCTGGTGGGTTGCCGCCCACCTCGGTGTGGCCAGATAAGGAGTCACTTGTCTCTTCAAGGGGTGGACTTTCACCACCATTCAACAGTTAGTTGGGTTTTGAAGATTACTCTTCGCGCCCCTAGCTCATACCCCTCCCTACTACGGGAGGCTCCTTAGCTAGAACGAGCCGCACCTCTCTAAGGTTTCGTCTCCGGGGAAACCACGGCAGTTGCTCATGGGGGAACCCCCAAGACCGCGCTGCATTACTTATTCAAAAGCTGTTCGGTGTAGCTTGCCCAAGCGCCCATAAGCTGATAGATGATAGCTGATAGGTGACGTAACTCAACATTACGACGGTTTGCATAACTATGAGGTACAGTAACAACAATGAGCAAACCAGTTACAGGGTAAGCGCATCTTGTCAATAAACCGGGGGTAGTTCTCAATAAACCCAGTATTATTGTGCTTATTGACAATAGATTTTATACATATAGTGTTCATTAAATTAAATAAACACTATATGTAGGAATAAAAAAATTAGATGCGTTTACCCTGGCCGTAGTATCGAAGAAACCTGATTTAACCTAAACAACCTATCCCTAAAATTAAAAATATTTAAAAATTTGCATAAAAGTAAAATAAAATACTGATAACTAAATATGGGTTATTTTTAGTGTGTGTCGAGTTACTAAGATTATCATTATCTTTAAGTAATTGATAGGAGTTATTATGATTTACTTAGCTTTAATAATAGGTTTAATCCAAATAATAGCAGCTTTTATAATGATAGCAGGTCTATCTTGGTTTGTTGCCAATTTTAGCTTACTATTATTATTTATTTTTTTTGAGACTGACAAGATAATCCCTTGGGTATATATATTGTCGTTTTTAATTACATTATATTTTCTAAGAAATATATTTGATCAACCACTTTCACTTATAGGACAAACATTTTTAAAAATATATGAAGAGGTTAAACAGATTAGAGTAAGTAATTTTTATTTGATCTTGGCAGTTTCTGGGATTTTTCTAACTATTTTATATAAGTTAGGGTTTCATAAAGAGGCTTTAATATTAAGTCTTGTTAGTCTTGTTATATGGTTATTGTATTTATTTATTATATGGTCTCAGGATAAGAGTAAGAATTAATAATCTTAGGTTTATTGAATAAATTAAATCTATTGTGATTACTGTTTGACAATCTCATAGAGGTTTATTCTGCTAAAGACACTTCTTATTCAATTCTCGGAGAACTTGGACTAACGGAAGTTTTTTTTAAACTCTTGGAGCTATTAATGCTGAAAGTAGTTGTAGATATTACCATTCGTACCTTACTAACTAGGATAAAATCCCCAACCATACTATAAGTACTGGTTGGGGACTGAGTACAGCGGTTTGCAATTGAGTTAGGTACAAATTCTTGGGTTTTAGGAAGCAGGGACTTCGGAGCAGGGAAGTCGGAAGTCGGAAGTGGGCAAACAATCCTGTGTACCTGATAGTTATGCAAACCGCCGTATTCTAAGCTGATGTGCATTTAAATTGGTTGTTCCCTGTTCCCTGTTCCCTTTTCCCTGTTCCCTTTGAGCAATTTAGGTATCCCAATCTAAATGCTGAACAGCTTAATACTTATCTCTTTTATTAAAAAGCTGACAGCTGACGGCTGAATGCTTACAGATTGGCTGTATCTCTAACTACTTGTAAAAACTGCTCAAGAGTAGGACAAGAATTAGTAATACGCCATCCGATCGCTAACACAATCTCTGCTGTAGAAGGTTGTACTGACCGATACACTACCCCATCTCGACGAAAACGTCTGATCGAATTGGGCAATAGAGCAATTCCCATACCCGCTGCCACAAATCCCAACATCAGTTGGGTTTCATTGGTTACTTGACTCACCTCAGGAGTAAAGCCAGCCTGGTGACAGACACGAATCACCGCCGAATATAAACCACATTGATCCGTATTTAATCCGAGAATAAACGGTTCATCCTGGAGTTGACCTAGTTGCACCTGATCTTGACTAGCTAGGGGATGAGTTTCAGATACTGCCAACACCAACGGTTCTCGCAGAATCGTTTCCAGCATCAGTGATTCATCCACCTTGCGAGGCACAATAAAACCCAAATCAATCCGTTGCTCCAACAATGCCTGAAGTTGTTCCCCAGTTGACATCTCCTTAGCCACAATGTGTACATCAGGGAATTGCTGCTTATAAGCTTGAATCGATAACGGGACAATATCAGCTGAAGAAAATCCCTCAAACCCCAAGATAATCTGGCCAATTTCCCCACGACTAGCTCGCTGAGTCACTTGGACACCCAAATCCACCTGCTTGAGGATCCTTCGCGCCTCTAACACCAACGCCCTACCAGCTTCAGTTAGTTGAATCTGGGGCTTGGTACGATGAAAAAGCTGTACCCCCAAGCTTTCCTCAAGGCGTTTAATTTGACGACTCAGAGGCGGTTGAGCAATATGAAGCCGCTCTGCAGCTCGCCCAAAATTCATCTCTTCCGCCACGACCAGAAAAGTCTTAAGATGATTAAGTTCAATGTTAGATAGCATCAGTCATACCTTTCGAGGTATCAAGTCCCTCCAAAAATTATATTAGACAAAATTCAAATTACTACCTAAGCTAGTAATATAAGCTTCTATGGAGTAAAAACATCAAGTAATTAAGAGCATAAACTGCGTTACCAAATTCTAGAATTAGCCAGGGTAATAGCTCCTAGTTAATAGGTAATTTATAAAACTATAGTTGAGAGGATAAAGATAGTCATAAAGTACGAATTAATTGCTTATTTATTCAACACTAGATATCAAATTTTTGCTTGGTATTGATATCTAGTTTGACCTAGTGGTGCGTTACGGGACGGGCTTTACCAACGCTTACTACCAGGTGGAAAATGAGTTCGAGCCCTTCGGTGGTGCGTTACGGGGCTATTGGCTACGAAGTTGAAATGATGGCAAGGCGCACCCCTAACGCACCCTACACACTTCAACCTTCAACCTGTAAACCTTCAACCTGTAAACCTTCAACCTGTAAACCTTCAACCTATCAACTTTAAACCTATCAACTTTAAACCTTCAAATAACTAACTATGAACGAACTATCACCATCAATGGGATTAAAAGAAGCAATAGAACAGCGTCGTGCTGCCCGTTCATTTCGTCCTGATCCAATTCCCAAAGAAATCTTAACAGAAATTTTTCGCTTAGGAGTGCGATCGCCTTCTGGTTTCAATTTACAACCCTGGCGCTTTATAGTCGTACAGGAGCAAGCTAACAAAGAAAAGTTAAGAGCCTGTGCTTTTAAGCTGTTGCGCATTTAAACTGTGATAACAGCATTGCCTTTGTTTTTTATTTTTCGTACCCATTTTATAATTAACCCTCCTTCATTTAAAAGATGATTTAACAAACATTCTAATTCTTCAATTGATTTGAAAACTCGATTGGCAATATATTCTTTTGCTGAATGCCAAACCAATTCAATTAAGTTATAATCAGGACTATACT
>NZ_JAAHHE010000549.1:0-3247 GCF_010692525.1 Moorena sp. SIO3B2 | reverse complement strand
TTAAACCAGTTTCAACTAAACTCCTTAGGGCTATTGCTAAACCAGATAAATTTACGTCTTTTGAACAGGAACGTGATAGTCGTAAGCAACATCTAGTAGCTTGTAGGGTGGGCAAAAACCGTAGGGGTATTTTGAGTATTATAGATCATAAAAATTTGCCCACCCTACTTTAAGATGCAGCACGGCCAAAAATCCTTAAATCCTTATATAGTCAGTAAGATTCAGCTTGTAGGGTGGGCAAAAACCGTAGGGGTATTTTGAGTATTATAGATCATAAAAATTTGCCCACCCTACTTGAATTAGGATTTTTTTTACTTGTAGGGTGGGCAAAAAATCCTCTAGCTTGTAGGATAGGGAAAAATAGTTTGGTGATTTTGAGTATTATAGATCATAAAAATTTGCCCACCCTAACCCTAATTGAATTAGGATTTTTTTTACTGGTCGGGTGGGCAAAAATAGTAGGGTAATTTTGAGTATTATAGATCATAAAAATTTGCCCACCCTACGTTAAGATGCAGCGCGGCCAAAAATCCTTCTATACTTGATTAACTCTTGCCTCTTGCCTTTCCTTAAGGGAGTATATTCACAAGTCAAATAAAAATGCTATATTACTAAATCTCTAAACTATGCCAACAACAGCTGATTTTCTGATCTACACTCAATGGGCAGGTATTCTGACTTTAGCCTGTGGCTTGATTGCTATACTCGGTTTTATCTTCAAATGGGGTCTCCGGTTTCGCCTGGTGGGAGTCACTGGGTTTATGCTGGTGCTAACGGCTAGCTTTTTCTCGTTATCCTTAGTACCGTTTACCCGTACTACCATTCCAGGGGCAATCCGATATACTGTAGTCTACGATAATGGTGGCAACCAAACGGTGATTGCTTTGCCCCCTAGTGCTACAGAGTCAGAAGTAGAAGCGACACTGCGCCAAGCTGCTAGTAATTTTTATTCCTATGGACGCCTGGGTGGCGCAAATAACCAGTTAACAATTCGAGCCCGGACGATTATCCATCCGGAAGCTGGTGTATCCAAGCCGGTATTGTTGGGTCAGGTTATGCGATCGCTTTCTCAGCGTGATGATCCAGATATGGTGATTGAAGTCTATTCCGAAGAATTTGCTCAATTGCCTCAAGAGTAAGGAGTATATAGCAGTTATCAATATTGATAACTGCTATATCGTTAACTGCTCATACTGATTAAAAAATTGCCGTGTCAACCCATAAGTGATCAATAAGGTTGCGATCAAATTAGTAAATGCGAGCATAAACATAATTAAGATCTGATAGGAAGCAGCATTCAAGGGCTCAATACCACTTAACAATTGACCTGTGATGATTCCCGGTAAAGTCACCAGTCCCACTACCATCATCGAGTTAAGAGTAGGAATCAACCCAGCCCGAATCGCATCCTTACGGTAACCGGCTACTGCTTGTTGTCCCGTTGCCCCTAAGCTTAAATGGGTTTCGATTTCTAGAGTGCTATTGCTAATGGTGCTAACTAAGCGTTCCCCTGCGATCGCAGCCCCATTCATGGCATTGCCCAGCACAATACCTCCTAAGGGAATCAGGTACTGGGGTGCATACCAAGGTTCTGGTTGAATCATCAATAGATTTGTATAGACTAAAGTCAATGCTGTACTGAAAAACAGGGAACTGAATACTATCGGTAACAGCCTCGGTATCTTGTGGTTACTAATCCGATTTCGAGCAGTAATCGTACCAATAGTCAGCATTACCATTAAGATCGCTAAAACAGGGATCGGGTGATCTAAGGCAAAAATCACAGCCAGCACATATCCCACAACAATGAGTTGTACGATAGTTCGGCCAGTTGCGATCGCTAGTTGAACTTCCAAACCCAGCCTTTGCCAGCTGGATAAACCAATTGCGATCGCCATCATGGCCAATCCCCACCCTAAATCGCTAAGATCGAGTTCAATTAAAGAATCCACCAACCACCACAGCTAATTTGTTTTCATCCATTGTGTCAGATCGTGCAGGTAAAATTTGAACCCTTTTTGCGAAAAATTCTGTTTTAATTAAAAGCAATTAAAGGTGTGAGGAAAAAGTGAATACTATACCCCCTCTTGACTTAAAACGGCAGTACCAAGTTATTGGAGAACAAGTCAGTGCTGCTGTCGGTGACGTTCTTTCATCTGGACGTTATATTGGTGGTCCAGTGGTAGAGCACTTTGAGCAACAGTTTGCCGCTTACACCGGTACCCTGGAATGCATTGGATGTAACTCTGGTACAGACGCTCTCTATCTCGCCCTGCGAGCTTTAGATATCGGACCTGGTGATGAGGTAATTACCACACCCTTCACCTTTATCGCTACCGCTGAAGTAATTGCTGAAGTTGGTGCTACCCCAGTCTTTGTCGATATCAATGCCGAAACCTTTAATATCGATCTCAATCAGATTGAGAAAGCGATTACCCATAATACTAGAGCAATTATACCAGTTCACCTATTCGGACAGCCAGTTCATATGACTGCTGTGATGGATATCGCCAAGACTCATTGTCTTGCAGTCATTGAAGACTGCGCCCAAGGGACTGGTGCTGAATGGGTGGGAAAAAAGGTTGGCAGTATTGGACATATTGGTTGCTTTAGCTTCTATCCCACCAAGAATCTGGGAACCTGTGGCGATGGTGGTGCGGTAACTACCAATGACAAAACTATTGCGGCCTCAATACGGATGCTGCGAGACCATGGCAGATGCTCGGGCTATTACCATCAAGTCAATGGCATCAACAGCCGTTTAGATGCCCTACAAGCGGCTATTCTTAACGTAAAGCTACCCTATCTCGATGGCTGGAACAATGCCCGTCGTCAGGTAGCAACCCGGTATCACCAGTTATTGGAGCCATTACCTGAGATAATCCTGCCTCGGGAAACCCCTGGGGGAAACTCCGTCTGGAACCAGTACACCATTCGCCTAACTCAAGATAGTAGCAATAGCAACTATCGGGACGAGGTGCGCCAAAAATTAAAGCAGGCAGGTATTAGTTCTATGGTCTATTACCCCCTGCCGTTACACTTGCAGCCAGTCTACAAAGACTTAGGCTATCAAATCGGTCAGTTTCCAGTTGCTGAGCAAGTCTGCCATGAAGTATTGTCCCTGCCAATGTTCCCAGAACTTACCGTTGAGGAACAGCAACAGGTGGTTTATGGATTGAAGGACTGTTTAGGGTGAAGGTTAAAAGTTAACAGGTTAAAAGTTAACCGGTTGAAGGTTAACCGGTTG